>CALBMW010001009.1 GCA_937896275.1 uncultured Myxococcales bacterium | reverse complement strand
GGCGCGGCGCACCCGGCGACGGCGCGCGATCATGACGCCGCCGCGATCGAGGCCGAGGTCGACGCGCCGGCGGCGGACGAGGTCGACGCGCTGATCCCGCTCCACGACGTGCGCGGGAGCGCGCGCCTGGGCATCTTCCTGCACCGCGTGCTCGAGCTGCACGACTTCGGCGACGCGCCCGCGCTGCCTGCGCGGGTGGAGGCTCAGCTCGGGGCGCACGGCCTCGATCCCGAGCTGCGCGACCGCATCGCGCCGGCCCTGCAGGCGGCGATCGAGACGCCCATCGGGGGGACCGGCGCGCGCCTGGCCGATCTGGCGCGCGGCGACCGCCTCGACGAGCTCGACTTCTACCTGCCCCTGCGCGGTGGCTTCGACGCCCCCCCCGCCGCGGCGCTGAGCCGCGCCCGGCTGGCCGAGGTCTTCGCGCGCCACGTCGACGCCGATCTCGGCGACCGACTCGCGGCGCTGCCCTTCGAGCCGCTGCGCGGCTTCCTCACCGGCAGCATCGATCTGGTCTTCGTGCACGCCGGCCGGTACTGGCTGGCCGACTACAAGTCGAATCGCCTCGGCCCGACCTTCGCAGACTACACGCCGGCGGCGCTCGATCACGCAATGCGCGAGAATCATTATCTTTTGCAGGCGAGCATGTATGCGCTGGCGCTGCACCGCTTCCTGCGCCTGCGCCTCGCCGGCTATGACTACGAGCGCCACATGGGGGGCTTCGCCTACCTGTTCCTGCGGGGGATGACGCCGGCCAACGGGGGCGCCACGGGCGTCTTCTGCGGGCGGCCGAGCGCCGCGATGATCGCTGATCTCGAGGCGGCCCTGTGCGGCGAGGCGGCCCTGTGCGGCGAGGCGGCCCTGTGCGGCGAGGCGTCTGCATGAGCGCGCTCGACGCCCTGCACGCGCTGGGGCTGATCGACGCGCTCGATCTGCACTTCGCGCGGGCACTGGGGCGGTTGGCGCCGGCCGCCACCCCCGAGGCGCTGCTGGGCGCGGCGCTGGCCAACCGCGCCCCGAGCCGTGGCGACGTGTGCGCGAGCCTGGCGGCCGCGCCGAGCCTCTTGGCCGACGAGCTGGCGGAGGGCGGCACGCTGCCCCCGCTGCCCGAGCCGCAGCCCTGGGCCGACGCGCTCCTGCACAGCGGCCTGGCGCGGCGTCCGGGCGAGCTGACGGCCACCCCGCTGGTGCTCGACGGGTACGCGCTCTACCTCGACCGCGTCTGGCGCTATCAGGAGCGCCTGGTGCAGGCCCTGGGCGCGCGCCTGGCGCGGCCCTTCCGCGACGACGTCGACCCGGCGCTGCTGCGCGCGGGGCTCGATCGGCTCTTCCCGCCGGGCCGCGGGGTCGATCCCGATCGCCAGCGCCTGGCCGCCCTGCTGGCGGTTCGCCGAGGCTTCACCGTGATCACCGGCGGCCCGGGCACCGGCAAGACCACGACGGTGGTCAAAGTGCTGGCGCTGCTCACCGAGCAGGCCCAGGCGCGCGACCAGCGGCTCCGCATCGCGCTCGTGGCGCCGACCGGCAAGGCGGCGGCGCGCATGAGCGAGGCCATCCGCAAGCACAAGGCCCCCGATCGCCTGGACGTCAGCGAGGCCGTGCGCGTCGCGATCCCCGACGAGGCGTCCACGATTCACCGACGCCTGGGCTTCAGGTGGGGCAGCGTGCGGTTCGCCCACGACGCCGAGCATCCGCTGCCCGCCGACGTGGTGGTGGTCGACGAGGCCTCGATGGTGGATCTGGCGCTGATGGCCAAGCTGCTCGACGCGGTGCCACCCGGGGCGCGGCTGGTGCTCTTGGGGGACGAGGATCAGCTGGCCTCGGTCGAGGCGGGCGCGGTGTTGGGCGATCTGTGCGCGGCGGGCGCCGGGGCGATGTCGCTCGAGACGGCGGCCCGCGTGGACGAGGTGGGCGACGCGCTGCCGCCGGACCTTCGCGGCGGCGGTGGCCAGCCCGGCATGGCGGACGCGACGGTGCGCCTGGTCCACGCGTGGCGCTTCGGCCCCGACAGCGGCATCCGCGCCCTGGCCGACGCGATCAACGCCGGCGAGGCCCAACGAGCCCTGCGCTGCTTCGACGCGTTCGACGACGTGGCGCGCATCGATCCGCCGCCGCCCCACGACGCCGACGGTCTGACGCGTCGGCTGCGCGGGCTGGCGCTCGAAGGCTTCGCCCCGGTGGTGCGCGCCCCCGACGCGACCGCGGCGCTGGCCGCCCTGGACGGCTTCCGCGTCATCTGCGCGCACCGGCACGGCGCCCACGGGGTGTATGCGCTCAACGCGGCGATCGAGCGCTGGCTCGCGGCCGCGGGCCTCATCGCGCCCACCGAGCCGTGGTACGCGGGCCGCCCGGTGCTGGTGACCCGCAACGACGCGCCGCTGCGCCTCTACAACGGGGACGTCGGGGTGGTGCGCGTCGAGGCCGCCGGTAGGGTGGCGGTCTTCCCCGGTGAGGGCGGCCGGGGGCCGCGGGCCTTCAACCCGGCTCGGCTGCCCCCCCACGACACCGTGTTCGCGACGACGGTGCACAAGTCCCAGGGATCGGAGTTCGCCCACGTCCTGGTGGTGCTGCCCGACCGGCCCTCACCGCTGCTGACGCGCGAGCTGCTCTACACCGCCGTCACGCGCGCCACGCGGCGGGTCACCGTGCTCGGCTCGCCCGAGGTCTTCGCTGCGGGCGTCGGCGCGCGGGTTCGCCGCGTGTCCGGGCTGACCGGGCGGCTGAGCGCAGAGGGACCGCCACGATGAGTCGCCGTTTCGTACTCGCCCTCATCGTCGCCTTCGCCTTCGCCTGCGCGCCCGCCGCCGGGGCCAAGGCGCCGCCGCCGCTGGTCTACGTCGAGCTCGTCACGGCCGGCGCCGCGCCCGACGAGCCGCTCCCGCTGATCGTGGCGGTGCACGGCCTCGGCGACCGGCCCGAGGACTTCGCCCTGCTGCTGCGCGATCTGCCGGTGAAGGCACGGGTGATCGTGCCGCGCGCGCCCACGCCCCATGGGCGAGGGTTCAGCTGGTTCCCGGTGCGCATCCCATACCGCGACGATCAGCCAGAGATGGTCGACGGGGTGCGCAGCGCGACCGGCCAACTCGTCGAGCTCCTCGAGCGCGTAGCGCGCGCGCGGCCCACCCTGGGACGCCCGATCCTGATGGGCTTCAGCCAGGGGGGCATCCTGACCTTCGCGGTCGTCTCGGCGCGGCCCGGCCTGCTCTCGGCGGCGTTCCCCGTGGCGGGCGCCCTGCCGGCGACGCTCTGGCCAGCGCCGGTGGCCTCGTCGACCGTGGTGCACGCCTTCCACGGCGACGCCGATCCGGTGGTGCCGGTGAGCGCGGCGCGGCAGATCGTCGCCGAGCTGAGGCGTCAGGGCTGGGACGCCTCCATCGGCACCTTCCGCGCGGTGCCGCACGCGCTGCCGCCCATGATGCGCGCGGCGCTCAGCGCAGAGATCGCGGGCGCGGTGCGGCGGGCCGCGCTGACCGAAGGGGCGGCGCCCATCCCATGATGGGGCTGCCGCACGACGCGCGCGTGATCGAGGTCGATCTGCCGGGCGGGCCGCTGGCCCTGTATCAGCCGCGGCACCCCAAGGCGCTCGTGGACGCGATCGAGGTGCTCGACGCAGACGAGCGGCTGCCCTATTGGGCGGATCTGTGGCCCGCGGGCCTCGCGCTGGCGGCCGCGGTGGACGCCGGCGTGGTGCCCGTCTTGGGGGCGCGCGTCCTCGAGTTGGGCTGCGGGCTGGGGGTCGTGGGGCTGGCCGCGGCGCGGCGTGGGGCGGCCGACGTGGTGCTGAGCGACTGGGATCCCGACGCGCGCGCCTACGCGGCCGAGGCCGCGGCCCTGGGGGGGCTCACCGTGACGACCCGGATGGTGGACTGGCGGAGCCCGCCGTCCGATCTGCGGGTCGACGTGATCCTGGGGGCCGACGTGCTCTACGAGCGGCGCCACGCGCAGGCGATCGCGCGCACGCTCGAGGCCTGTCTCGCGCCGGACGGGGTGGCGTGGCTGTCCGACCCCACGCGCGCCTACGCGACCGATCTGGCCGACGCGCTGCCCGGCTGGCGCGTCGAGGCGAGCCGCATCGAGGCCCGCGGCGTACCCCGCGATCACCCGGTGATCGACCTGTACCGGTTCAGCCGAAGCGCTTCGCGTTGAGCGCGCGCCTGCGGGCCGCCTCTTCCTCGCGGCTCTTGGGCGGCATCGGCGTGACGAGCCCGTCGACCAGCCGGCGCGCCACGTCGGCCACGGCCTCGACGGCGGCCTCGAAGATCAGCGCGTTGGCTTGCGAGGGCTTGGTGAAGCCGCTCACCTTGCGCACGAACTGCAGCGCGGCGGCGCGCACCTCGTCGTCGGTGGCGGGCGGGTCGAAGTTGAACAGCGGGCGGATGTTGCGACACACGGTCGGCGCCTCCTGGGTGGGTGGGGCGCTACGCAGACTAGCTGAAGGTCCAGGTTCAGACAGTCCCCTCGCGCGGGCACCGTCCCAACCATGGGGGCACAGGGGGCGTGGCGTGCACGCTCACCCCGGCGCGTCCAACAACCGCACCATCTCGATCGCCGTGCAGACGCACTGAGGCTGTTCGCAGCCGCCGCACAGGTAGTCCACCTCGGCCCAATAGTCGGGGTGCTCGGCGATGGCCTCGAAGCCCAGGCGCGTCAGGTAGCGCCGCGAGGAGTCGTGGGGAGACTCCTTCCAGCAGTGGGCGACGACCAGGCGGGCGCCGACCCTCGAGAGATCCTCGAAGGCCCTCTCGGCGAGCAGGCGGCCGATGCCCTGGCCCATGCACGCCGGGTCGACGAAGCAAGACTGGAAGTAGCCGGCGTCCTCGAGCGGGGCGGGCCAGCGCTCCGGGGTGAGCCCCTTGCCGCGGCCTTCTTCCCAGGCGCCCGGGGGCAGCACGAAGCGGAAGGCGACGAGCGTGTCTCCCTCCTCGGCCACGTAGGACAAGGTGGCCTCGGGCGTGCGAGATCGCTTGAGGTAGGCGCGGACGAGCGGCTCGGGGTAGTAGTCCTGCCCCACCAGGCGGTCGGCGAGCGCGCTCACCGCCGGGGCGTCCTCGGGGCGCATCACCCGGATCGTGACGCTCACGCGCGCTTCTCCGCCGAGCGGGCGTGGCCCTCGAGTCCCTCGAGGCGCGCCAGGTGGGCCGCGTCCCGGGCGAGCTCGGCCGGGGCGTCCATGCGCAGCCAGGTGCGCACGCGCAAGAAGGTGAAGACGCTGAGGCCGCCCGTCTGGCGCGCGGTGCCGCCCGTGGGCAGCACGTGGTTGGGCCCGGCGCCGTAGTCGCCCAGCACCTCGGCGGCGCCGGCACCCACGAACAAGCCGCCGTAGTGGCGAAGGCGCGGCGCGACGGCGTCGGCGTGGGCGGTCAGCACCTCGAGGTGCTCGGGGGCGAGCAGATCGCAAACGGCGATGCCTTCGTCGACGTCGGCGACCAGGACCGTGAAGCCGGCCTCGCAGGCGACGCGCGCGGTGTCGGCGGTCGGCAGCGTCGCCAGTTGACGGCCGAGCGCCGCGTCCACCGCGTCGGCGAGGACCACGCTGGGCGTCACGAGGATGGGCAGCGCGTCGGTGTCGTGCTCGGCTTGCGCGAGCAAGTCGGCGGCCACGACCTCGGGATCGGCCGTGTCGTCCGCGAGCACCACCAGCTCGCTCGGGCCGGCCAGCATGTCGATGGCCACCTCGCCCGACACGCGCTGCTTGGCCGCGGTGACCCAGCGGTTGCCGGGCCCCACGATGACGTCGACCGCCGGAACGGGCCCCGCGCCATAGGCCAGCGCCGCGATGGCCTGCGCGCCCCCCACCGCCAGCAGGGCGTCCGCGCCCGCGATGCCGGCCGCCGCGAGCGTCAGGGCGTTCGGCCGCGGTGAGGCCGCCCACACCGTCTCGACACCGGCCACGCGCGCCGTGACGACGGTCATGAGCACAGACGAGGGCAGCGGGAATCGGCCCGCTGGAGCGTAGCAACCCGCCCGGCGCATGGGCGCGATCGTGTGCCCGGCCCGCCCGCCCGGCACGGCCACATCGAGAGGTGTCAGGCACTTCTTTTGAGCGTCGGCGAAGGCCGCGATGCGCCCGGCCGCGCGCTCGAGCACGGCCCGGTCGGCCGCCGGCAGCGTCGCGACGGCTCGCTGTAAAGCATTGCTTTCGTAGATCAATTGCCCGCCGGGCGCGATGTCGCCCAGCCTCTCGGCGTGGCGCCGCAGCGCGGACTCACCGCCCGCGCGCACGTCGTCGACGATGGCGCTCGCTGCGGTGAACGTGACGGGATCGACCGCGGCGCGGTCGCGGATGGGCATGGTCTCTGGGGTCACGCGGCGGAGCATGGACGCAGGGTACCAGCCGGCTACGGCTTCGCGTCACCCTTGCGTCGCCTGACGCGCCGCGCCCGTCGATAAAGGTGCGCCTCGATCTCGGGCAGCGTCACGCCGGCGCGGGTCGCCGCCACCATCGCGAAGTAGATCACGTCCGCGGCTTCCCAAGCCACGTCGTCGCGCCCCTCGGCGGAGGCGAGCTCGCCGGCCTCCTCGAGCAGCTTCGCACGCAGGAGCGCCGGATCGTCCAGCAGCCGCCGCGTGTAGCTGCCGGGCGGGGCTTCCTCGACGCGCTCGGCCAGGGTGCGCGCGAGCTGGGGCAGCCCCGCGGCCTCCCCCCAGCAGGACCACGTCGATTGGTGGCAGAAGCCGGGCTCCGCCTGCTCGACGGTGAAGCGCAGGGCGTCGCGATCGCAGTCGAGGTCGACCGCGAGCAGCCGCTGCGTCGCCCCCGACGTCGCGCCCTTCACCCACAGCCCGCGCGAGCGCGAGTGGTAGGCGCCGACGCCCCGATCCATCGCCGTGCGCAGGCTCTCGCGATCGCTGTAGGCCAGCCCCAGCGCCACGCCGTGCGGGTCGCACACCACCGTCGGCCACAGCCCGTCGGGTCGGTCCGAGCGCAAGGGCGCGGCCACCGCGTCCGCCAGGTGCAGGTGCCCCTTGTAGAGCGCCATCCCCACCTGCGCGTCCGCCCCCAGCCGGTCGATCTCGGCGATCTCCTCGGCGGTCGTCACCCCACCGGCCACCGTCACCCGCGCCTCGCCCGCCGCCTCGACCAGCGCGGCGACCTGATCCACCCGACCTCCGCCCAGGCGCCCCTCGCGCTCCACGAAGGTCACCAGGAAGCCGCCCACCAGGTCGCGCAGCGCGGCCATGCGGTCGATCACGGTGGCGCCGGTGCGCGTGCGCCACCCGTCGACCACCACCTCGCCGTCGATGGCGTCGAGCGCGGCGATCACGCGGTCCCGCGGCAGCTCGCGCAACACCTCGGGGCGCGCCGCCGTGCCCAGGATCACCTTCTCGGCCCCCGCGTCGAGCCAGTCCAGCGCCGCGTCGACGCTGCGGATGCCGCCGCCCACCCGGCATCGCGCCCGCCCCAGCAGCTCGCCGATGACCGCCCGGTTGTCGCCCTGCCCCAGCGCGGCGTCGAGGTCGATGACCGCCACCTCGCCCGCCAGCTTGAAGCGATCCGCGATGGGGCGCGGATCGCCGGCGTCGAGCGCCAGCCGCTTGCCGCCCACCAGCTGCACCGCGTGGCCGCCCATCAGGTCGATCGAAGGGATGATCACCGTCGCATCTCCAGGCCCGCGGCGGCCATCGCGGCCTTCACCGCGTCCACCGTCCAGTCGCCGTCGTGAAAGATCGAGGCCGCCAGCACGGCGTCCGCGCCGGCCCGCACCGCCTCGACGAGGTGCGCGGGGGCGTGCGCGCCGCCGCTCGCGATGATGGGCACGCGCACCGCCCGCGACGCGGCGCCCAACAGGTCCAGGTCATAGCCCGAGCGGGTGCCGTCCCGGTCCCAGCTCGTCAGCAGGATCTCGCCCGCGCCGCGGTCGGCGGCCTCGCGCGCCCAGGCCAGCGCATCCAGACCGGTGCGGTGCTTGCCCGAGCGCGTCACGACCTCCCAGCCCTCGCCGTCCAGCCGCCGCGCCGCGTCGATCGCGACCACCGCGCATTGCGCCCCGAAGCGCGTCGCGACGCGCGTGAGGAGCGTCGGATCGTCCACCGCCGCGGTGTTCATGGCCACCTTGTCGGCCCCCGCGTCGAGCAGCGCGCCCGCGTTCTCCAAGGCACGCACGCCGCCCCCCACCGTGAGCGGGATCGACAGCTGGGCGCGGATGTGGCGCACCGTCTCCACCGCCGTCGCGCGCCCCTCCGGCGTGGCCGACACGTCGAGCATCACCAGCTCGTCCGCCCCCTGCGCCTCGTAGTCCGCGGCCCGCGACGCCGGGTCGCCGGCATCGCGAAGCCCTTGAAACTTAATGCCTTTTACGACGCGCCCGTCGCGCACGTCCAGGCACGGGATCACCCGGATCGTCAGCATCAGGCCTCCAGCCAGCGCGCCAGCAGACCCAGGCCCCAGGCCCCCGACAGCTCCGGGTGGAACTGGCAGGCCAGCACCGGTCCGCGCTCCAGCGCCGAGGTGTAGGTCACCCCGTGCGTCGTGCGCGCCACCGCCCAGCCCTCGGGCGCGTCGGGCAGGTAGAAGCTGTGGGCGAAGTAGGCATAGCCCGGTTCGAGCAGGCGGCACCCCGCGTCCGGCTCGACCCTGTTCCAACCCAACTGTGGGACCCGGAGGGCGTCCCCGTCGAAGCGCCGCGCGCGTCCGGGCACCAGCCCCAGGGCAGGCACGCCGGGGCTCTCGTCGCTGCCCTCGAGCAGCAGTTGCAGGCCCAGGCAGATGGCCAGCGTCGGGCGGCCCGCCTCGACGCGCGCCCGCAGCGCGTCCCCCAGGTCTCCCTGCAGGGTGCCCATCGCCGCGCCCAGCGCCCCCACCCCGGGCAGCACCACGCGATCGGCCGCCCGCAGTAGCGCGGGATCGGCGCAGAGCACGGGCTCGGCGTCCACGCGCCGCAGGCTGGCGACCACCGACGCCAGGTTGGCGGTGCCGGTGCGGACGACGCGGACGATGGGCTTCACGGGAGGCTCCTGGCGCCGAGGCGGTTGGGGGGATTCCGATGCAGCGCGCCCGGGGCGTCGACGAGGCGCAGCCGCGCGCGGCGCGATCCTCGCCCCCGCTCGCACGGTGACGCTCGGCCCGGCGCGCGCGGCCCCCTCACACCAGGACGCCCTTGGTGCTCGGCACGTCCTCGCCGCCGTCGCGTTGCACGGCGTGACGCAGCGCCAGCGCCAGCGCCTTGAAGGCGGCCTCGGCCCGGTGATGGTCGTTCTCGCCCCGCAGCACCTCGACGTGCAGCGTCGAGCGCGACGCCACCGCCAGCGACTGCACCACGTGGGTCAGGTTCTCGGTGGCGATGGTGCCCAGCATCTCGCGCCGGAGGCCGAGGTCCAC
>CALBMW010001008.1 GCA_937896275.1 uncultured Myxococcales bacterium | reverse complement strand
CGACCGTGGAGCCGGCGCCCGCCGAGGCGCCGCGGGGGGCCTACGATGCGCCGTAGCCGTGCGCTGGGGGTGCTCGCGGTGCTGGTCGTCGGCGCCGGCGGTGCCCTGCTGTGGCGAGCCCGGCGCGCGCCCGACGCATCCGCCGAGCAGGTGGGCGACGCGCGGGGCGTGGTCGGCGCCGAGACGTGCCGGGGCTGCCACACCGCCGCCTACGACGCCTGGTCCGACTCCTTCCACGCCAAGAACGCGGCCCGACCGAGCGCCGACAGCGTCATCGGCGACTTCGAGACCAACCCGACCTATGCCTACAAGGGCACCACGTCGCGCATGATCCACGAGGGCGACAGCTGGCGGATGCGCTACACGGACGCCAAGGGCGTGACCGAGGAGCGCACGATCGACTGGGTGTTGGGGCGCGCCCGCCATCAGGTCTACCTGACCAGGCTCGACAATGGCAGCCTGCAAGTGCTGCCAACCTATTGGAACGTCGAGGAGGGCCGGTGGCGCGACAGCCGCGAAGGCACCGTAGACGGCCCCGATCCGCAGGAGCCGAGCCATCCGACCTTCTGGCGCAACTTCGGGCGAACCTACCAGCGCGCCTGCATGGAGTGCCACGCCGGACGCTCGGAGAAGCGTTTCGACCAGAAGGCCTACACCTACGCGAGCACCTTCGAGCCCACCATCGACTGCGAGGCCTGCCACGCCCCCGGCGCCACCCACGTCACGGCGTGGCTGCGCCAAGACCGCGCGGCCGCCGCCGGCACGCTGCCCGCGCTCGGCCGCCTCGATCTCGAGGGGCGCATCCAGAACTGCGCTCAGTGCCACGCCCGAAAGCGCATCTACGCCGAGGGCTATCGCCCGGGGGATGCCTTCTACGACTTCTTCGCACCGCACGTGTGGGAGCCCGGCATGTTCTTCGCCGACGGACGTTCGTCGAGCCTGAACTACCGGTGGGTCGACTACATGCAAAACGGCTGCTTCGAGCGCACCACCCGCACCATGGACTGCGGCTTCTGCCACCCGCCGCACGGTCTCGAGAGCATCAAGGACGCCACGGTCGTGCAGGCCAACGCCATCTGCACGCAGTGTCACCTCAACCACAAGACGCGCCTGACGGAGCACACGCGGCACGGGGCTGAGTCGACGGGGTCACGGTGTGTCGAGTGTCACATGCCCCCGATGCCGCTCGACCTACGGATGACCGTGCGGGATCACACCATCGGCAGCCCCCTGCCCGAGCTGACCCGCGACTTCGGCGCGCCCAACGCGTGCAATCGGTGCCACGCCGAGCGGGACGCCGACTGGGCGCAGGGCTTCGTCCGAGCGTGGTTCGGTGGGCAGCCGCACTTCGAGGCCTACCGCGCGAAGATGCGGTCGCGGGCCGAGGTGCTGAAGGTGGCGCTGACCCCAGACGCCCGCACGCCGGCCTCGGTCCTGGCGGGGTGGCTGGACGACACCAGCCGCAACGTGGTCGAGCGGTGCAGCGCCGCCGAGATGTTGCGCCACGGCGACAACTCGACCCTGGCGAAGGCCGCGCTGCTCAGGCACGCCGAGGATCAGCACCCGCTGGTGCGCTACTACGTGGTCAGCGCGCTCGAGGCCTTCCCCGGCGCCGACGTCGAGGCCGCGCTGCGCCGTGCCACGAGCGACGCGCGGCGCATCGTGCGCGTGCGGGGCTACGTGGCGCTGATCCAACGCACGCCCAGCGTCGCGGACGAGCCGGCGATGGCCACCGTGCGCGAGGAGCACCGGGTGCGGGAGGAGGACGTGCGCGTCGACGATCCCCGGAGCAAGTCGCACGACGCGCTGTGGCATTTCCAGCGGGGCGAGATGGCGCAGGCCGAGACCCTGCTGCGGGACGGGGCCGCGATGACGTGGCCGGTGCCGGGGATGAGGGCGGATCTGGTGCAGTTCCTCATCGAGCAGGGCCGCCTCGACGACGCCGACGCCGAGGTGCGCGCGCTCGAGGAGAACGACGCCCGGAGCATGGCGGCGCGGATGAGCCGGGCCTTCCTGCTCATGGGGCAACGGCGCCCCGCGGAGGCGCTGCCGCTGCTCGATGGCCTGCTCGACGAGGGCGTCTCGACGCCGGTGATCGAGCAGGCGCGCGGCCAGGCGGCGGCGCAGATCGGGGCGCCACCGCGGAACCAGCGGTGATCGCGGGCAAGCGACTGCACGACGGCGTGAGCGCCCTGACGGTGGGCGGAGCCGCGACGGGCTTCTGGCTGCTCGCCGGGCGGCCCGGCAGCCTGCTGGCCGTGGCGGCGCACCTCGCGCTCGGGGCGGCGCTCGTGTTGGCCTCGGCGTGGCAACTGGGGCGCGGCTGGCGAAGGCTGCTGCCCGGCGCGGGTCGCAGCGGCCTGCGCGCGGCGAACGCGTGGCTCAGCCGGGTGCTGCTCGCCGATGTGCTGGCGCTCTGCGTGACCGGCGTTGTGTTGTGGCTGGCGCCCGATGACGATCCGCTGGGCGTGAGGATGTGGCGCAGCGCCCACTACGCCGCGCACGAGGTGCTCCTGCCCACGCTCGCCGCCCACGTCGTGGTGGGCTGGGCCCGACGTCGGGCGCTGCGGACCCACTGAGCGTCGCGGCTCGCCATGGGGCCAGCGCGGGTCGTGCCACCGACGGCCCGCGAGTGGGGCCCTCGACCGGCTGACGTGCCGTGCATCACTCACCGGGGCATCTCTCACCAGCATCTCTCACCAGCATCTCTCACCGCCCCGATCAGAGTGGCGTCTCGCCGGCTCATGGCAGCGAACATCGCACACCTGAGATATGCCAACCGGGCCTCCCTGTGGCGGAAAGGGACCGAGCTTCGTATCCTGCCCGCGCAAGTCAGCTGGAGGTTCCCATGATCCCACGCACGCCGGCCTCGGTCGTGACCCTGGCCCTCGTCGCGTGGGGCTGCAGCGAGGCGCCCGCCACCAACCCCTTCGACCCGGCCACCCCAGCGGCACAGCAGGCCAGCGGCCGCATCACGGGTCGGCTCACCGTGCCGGCAGGCTTCGACCCCGCGCTGCTGGCCGAGGCCCGGGCCGAGATCTGGCTGGGCGCCGGCGAGCAGCCCCTCGAGTCGCAGACCCCGGGCGAGGACGGCGCCTTCGCCTTCGGGCCGCTGACCGCGGGGCTCTACCGCGTGGGGGCGACCGCGCCCGGGCTCGAGGCGTCGGCGATCGTGATCGAGGTCCGCATCGGGGCGGAGGTCGCGCTCGGGCCCGTGCCGCTGCGGAGTTCGATCCCACGCGACGCCCTCACGTCCGCGATCGAAGGCGTGGCCGTCCGGGCCGGCGCGGCCGATGGCGGGCACGCGGGCATCCTGGTCCAGGTGGTCAACACGCCCTGGGTCACCCCGACCACCGACGAGGGAGCCTTCCGACTCGCGGTGCCGCCCGGCGTGTATTCGCTGCGCGCGACGACCCCGGGGTACGCGGCGGCGAGCGCCCCCGACCTGCGCGTCGCCGAGGGAGAGACCAACGCGCTCGAGGCGCCCCTCGTGCTCGTCGCCGATCCCGGCCGCATCGCGGGCACCGTCGCCCTCGATCCACGCTTCGATGGGCCGGCTCGCTTGCCCCTGGCCGAGGTCGCGCTCCGCGCGCCGAACGCCGCGCCGGGGGCTCCGCCCGAGCAAATCGCCGGCCCGAACTCCACGGGGGCCTTCCTGCTCGACGGCGTAGCGCCCGGCGCCTGGCGAGTGGACGTCTCGCTCGCCGGCTTCGCCGACGCGACGGTCGCGGTCACCGTCGCCCCCGGCGCAGGAGTCGAGATCGGACGGATCGTGCTCGCCCCGCGGCTCGACGCCACGGGCACCGTGACCGGCCTCGCGCGCCTCGCCGGCGTCGGAGACGGCGGGCACGGCGGCATCGCGGTGAGGGCCACCGGCACCCCCTTCTCCGGCTGGACCGATCCAGAGGGGGGCTTCGCGCTCACGCTGCCCGAAGGCCGCTACGACCTCGAGTTCGCGCGGGCGGGCTACGGCACCGACCGCGTCGAGGAGGTCATCGTGGCCCTCGGCGAGGAGATCCGGCTCGCCGACCCCCGCGTCCTCGTGGGACTGCCGGCGACGGTGAGCGGCACGGTGGATCTGCCCGAGGGCTTCGACGCGCCCGATCGCTTCGAGCGCATCGCCGTCACCTTGCGCGCGCCGGGCGCCGAGCCGGAGGCCGCCGCCTTCACCGCCGAGCCGGGGCCCGACGGGCGCTTCGTGCTGGCCCAGGTGCCGCCTTCGGTCTGGCGCCTGCGCGTGACGGCCCCCGGCTTCACGATCCTCGACTTCCCCCTGACGGTTCCGCCGGGAGAGGCGCTCGACCTGGGCCCGCTGCTGCTCTCGCGACCGGCCTCCGCGGCGGGGCGGGCCACGATGGTCGAGGGCTTCGCGCTCCGCCAGGGCGCACCCGAGGATGGCCACGGCGACATCCTGGTCGACGCGATCGACACGCCCTTCGCGGTGCGCACGACGCCCGAGGGTCGGTTCCGCATCGAGGTCACACCGGAGCCCGTGCGCCTCCGATTCGCCGCGCCCGGCTTCGGCGTGCAGACGCTGGAGCTGCCCGCCCCGGCCGAAGGAGAGACGGTCACCCTGCCCGATCCGGTCGTGCTCGCGGCTCGCCCCGCCGCGCTCCGCGGGGTGGTCGCCCTGGATCGTTTCGCGACCGAAGCGCGGCTGCGCGGCGTCGACGCCTCCCTCTCCCGCGAGGGCGCGGTCTCCGTGCGAGTCCCCGTCGACGGCGCCGGTGAGTACCGCTTCGACGCCGTGATCCCCGGCGTCTACACCCTCGCGCTCACCCGGCCCGGCTACGCCCCCCATCGCTCCGAGGTGGCGCTCCTTCCCGGCGCCGACCTGCGCGCGCCGGACGCGCTGCTGCGGCACGCGTCGGGCACCGACGCGGCGGTCGTGCTGGGCGGGCGCGCCCTGGCCGAAGACGAAGCCGACGCCTCCCGGACGCAGGTGCAGGTTCGCTTCGCCGACGACGGGGCGCTCTTCGACACCGTCGAGACCGGCGGCGACGGGACCTTCGAAGTCCGCGTCGCGCCGGACGAGCGCTACACCGTGTCGGCGAGTCGCGCCGGGCACGAGGCCGTCGGGCCCGTCGGGCCGGTGGCCTGGCACGAGGACCGGGACAGATTCGAGGATGAGTTCGGCGACCCGATCGAGATCGACCTGCCGCGCGCCCCCTTCGACGGCGCGGTCGACGTCTCGATCCGGGTAGATCCGGCGTGGCTGCCACCCGAGGAGCGCTACGCGGACGTCCTGCTCGCGCCGGCGGTCGGAGAGCCGCGCACCGTTCGGGTCCGCGCCGGGGCCACGACGCGCATCGCCGACCTGGGTCCGGGGCGCCATCTGCTCCAGCTCCTCAGGCCCGGCTTCGCCCCCGTCTCTCGGTTCGTGAGCCTGGAGGCCGACGCGGAGCAGGTGTCGGTCGAGCTGGCCCTCTCCCTCGTGGATCTGTCGACGGCGCAGCTCGATCTCGAGGGCCTGCGGCTGGGGCCCGAGGATCTGGCGCCGCTGCTCGCACGCGGCGTCTCCTTCGCCCGCGCGCCGCTCTCGGGCGTCGTGCTGGAGGGCGACTTCAGCCGCCTGGGCCTCGATCTGTCGGGCGCCAACCTCTCCAACGCCGATCTCGCCTTCGCCGACCTGAGCGGCGTCGTCCTGACGGGCGTGGACTTCTTCGGCGCCCGCCTCCGCGGCGCTCGCTTCGTCGGCGCCAACCTGTCCGGCGCGCGCTTCGTCTCGACCGACCTGAGTGACGCGGTCTTCGTCGCGGAGGACGAGCCCCGCCCCGAGGTGCCCTGCGATCCGGACGCCGCGCGGCCCGCGGTCCGCCTCGGCGGCGCGGTGTTCCTGCAGAGCGTCTTGCGGGGCGTCACGCTGTCGGGGGTCGACCTCTCCGGCGTGGACCTCGGCGGCGCCAACCTGGGATCCGCCCGCCTCGATCACACCTGCCTCGCGAGCGCGGACCTCGTGCTGGCCAACCTGTCGAACGCCGATCTCCGGCTCGCGGACCTGCAAGGCGCGCTCTTGATCAACGCGATCCTCCGCCGCGTTGACGCGCGCGGCGCGAACTTCGAGCGCGCGAACCTGTCGAACGCCATCCTCGAGTTGGCCGACTTCGCGTGTGACTTCGAGGCGCCCCCGCCCACCTCGTGCGAGGGTCGCGAGCCCACGCCGGACGGACGCGCGTCCGCCTATATGCTGGCCGAGGGCCTCAACTCATCGGTGTCGATCTGTCGCGAGACTATGCCGGACACTCCGGGCTTTTCGGTCGCGCGGTTCGCGGTTCGAGCGCGGGCCGGGGCGCCGCTGACGGTCACGCTCACGGCGATTCGTACGAGCACCGTGGTGGCACTCCAGCGCGCTCGTTTGGTCGACGCCGAAGACCAACCCCTCGGTCGCTGGGTGTTCGAGCGCAGCCTGGACGGCGGACGGTTCCACGCCGCCTACGTCGACCAGGTCGAGGAGGAGCGGACGGTCTACCTGGAAGTCCTGCGGATCGGCGAGGGCGATCTCGTCGCCGACGTCACGGTCTCCCAGGCTCTGATCGACGGTGTGCCACAGCTGGACCTCCACGGCGCCTGCGAACGGCCGACCCGCTTCAGTCGCGCGAACTTGTCGGGCGCCAGTCTCGTCGGCGCGCGCTTCGATGGGGCAGATCTCGAAGCGGCGTCGCTGGTGGACGTGACGACGGGCCAATCCCTGGACCTACAGACTCGCCCCCCCGACGCGTGCGCCGCGGGGTGCCCGTGGGCACAGTTGCAGGCGGAGTGGGCTGCGGTGGGTGGACGCGTCGCCGTCGCGCCCGTCGACTCCTGCCTCGCGGTGCTTCGAGACCGATCCGCGCAGCGGGTCGGCGGCGACTTCCCCGATCCGCTCGGCGCATGCACAGCGCGGGGCACGAGCTTTGTCGCCGCCCGGCTCGATGACGCCGACCTGCGCGGCGTCGGACTCAACGACGTCGACCTGCGCCACGCGCGGGTCCGCGGCGCCCTGATGGAGGGCGTGGCCATCCGCGGCGGCAGCGTCAACGGGGCCGACTTCGCCGGCGCCCGGCTCGACTCGGCCCAGATCTCGCCGCGGTACATCTGGGGCGGGCGCTTCGCAAACGCGTCTCTGAACGGCGCGACCCTCGCGGGGGTGACCTTCAGCTCGATGGACCTCGCTGGCGCGAGGCTGGTGGGCGCGGACCTCGCCGGCGCCCACCTCAGCGGCGTCGACTTGCACGGCGCCGACCTCAGCAACGTCGACTTGAGCCGGGGCAGCGTCAGCGGCGACGCCCGCTGCGCGACCTTCGAGAACGCCACGCTCACTGGGGCCACTCTGTACGGAGATCTGCGCGCCGCGAACCTCATGTTTGTCACCGCCAACGGCGACGCGCCCCTGAGCTTGGCGGGCACGCTCGGCTGCCTCGACACGTGCGCCGACCCATCGCCGTGGAAGTGTACGAGCTTGGCGCAGGCCCACCTGCCCGGTGCGGTGTTCCAGTCTGTGACCGGCGCCGGGAGCGAATTCCGCTACGCCGACCTCACCGGGGCGCGGTTCCCGCAAAGCTCACTGACGCACTCGCACTTCGACAACTCGATCCTTCGCTTTGCGGACCTCGCCGATACTCGAATGGACGCCTCCGACTTCGAAAACGCCGATCTCTCCGGCGCCGTGGTCACGCGGAGCCAATGGCGGAATGTCGGGTTGCGGAACGCGCGCCTCGATGGCGCCCACTTGAGCGAGGTGGACCTCACGGGGAGCGATCTGTGGCGCGTGAGCTTGGAGGGGGCGGTGCTCAATGACATCGTGCTCCGCGGCGGCGCGCTCACGTGGACCAGCGCGCCGGCTGCCCTGTCCGCGGATCTGCACGGCTCGGTAGTGGACGGCCCATGCTGCGTCGGCGTCGATGTGGATCTGCTCGACTTCGACGGCACGATTCGAGGGGCCGGCCCTTTGGACTGCAGCGACGGCTGCACGGTGGGCGGCGAGACGCGCACGGTGCCCGCGCTCAGCTTGAGCCAGGTCGAGGTCGACGGGCTCAGCGTCATCGAGCTGGGGCGTCGCGGTGAGCTGCCCGCGGTGGACCTGAGGGGTGCGAGGCTCGGCGCGCTCCTCGGTCTGAGCCTGAGCGCGACGAACCTGCGCGGCGCAGACCTGCGCGGCGCGGAGTTGGTCGCGGACCTGAGCGACGCCGACCTGCGGGACGCCGACCTGCGAGGCGCGTTCCTGCCTTTCGGCCGCGACTTCACGGCACTGCTCGGTGGCGCGCTCTTCGCGGGCGTGGACCTCATGGGCCGCAACCTCGAGGGCGTCGACCTCACCGGCGTGGACCTCAGCGGGGCCCTCTACAACGCCCGGACGAGCTGGCCTGAGGGCGTCGACCCTCGTGCGCGGGGGGCCTTCGAGTTGGGCATCGGCCAGTACATCCCGGGGAGCCCGGACGAGGTCGTGCCCGGCGACGCCGACCTCGCCGGGCTCGACTTCCACGCGAACCGCTTCCTCGGAGACTTCGTGGCGCAGGACGTCGATCTCCGGGGCGCCAATCTGTCGGGGGTCGCGTTTGCCGGTCGGGCGCAGTTCGTGCGCGCCGATCTGCGGGACGCCGACTTCTCCGGCGCAGACCTTCGCCGAGCCCACTTCTACGACTGCGACCTCACCGGCGCGGATCTGAGCGGGGCCGTCCTCCTGCAGGTGATCTCCGAAGGCAACGACTGGACGGGGGTCACGCTCACCGACGACACCGTCTGCTTCGACGGGCGGAGCGCGGCGGAGTGGCCACGCTGCGGCCTGTGAGGCTTCTGGCGCCGTGAGCCGCCTCCCCGATTCGATGGCGTCGCCATGGCCCGCTTCCCCGGACACCCCGGATCAAGCCGGAGTCCCCGCGAACGGAGAACGCGTCGGCCTCCCACCGCCCCGAGGTCCTGCCGAAGCTCATAGGGGAACTGATTACCCTGTACTAGTACTATGACCCCCAACGGTCGATACACGATGGGCGCCGACGGCGCGCAAGGCCACGGACTCGGAGGCTCAGATGTCGGTCAGTGGGGGCAGCGACGCGGCTCGTTTCGGATGGTTGGCGTGCGCGCTGGCCTGCGCGGTCGTCTGTGGGTGTGACGACTCCGGTGGCGGGTCGAGCTCGCGAGTCGACGTCGGCATCGAGCCGGACGGCTCGCACGTCGCCTCGTCGGACGGCGGCGCGACGCCCGACGGCTCGGACGAGCGCGACGCCCGCTCGGCACCTGACGCCGCCCCCCCTCGGGATGCGGGTTCGGCGGGTGACGCGAAGCCCACCGACGCCGCGCCCACCGACGCCGCGCCCACCGACGCCGCGCC
>CALBMW010001007.1 GCA_937896275.1 uncultured Myxococcales bacterium | reverse complement strand
CGCGGGCTCACCGGCCTTCGCGGCCTCGGGCGGGGCCTTCATGCCCTCGTCACCCGCATAATCGAGCGTCTTGTCGCCGGCGGTGGGCGTCGAGTACCAGGACAGCGCCATGCTGCTGACCATGAACACGGCCGCGGCGACCGCGGTCATGCGGCCCAGGACGCTGGTCGCCGCGCGCTGACCCAGGGCGGCCCCCGCGCCACCTCCGAAGGCCGCGCTGACCCCGCCGCCCTTCCCCGACTGCAGCAGCACCACCAGGATCAGGAAGAAGCACATCAGGATGTGCACAATCGTAATCAGCGTCTCGATCATCGGTCAGGCGTCCTCATTCTCGAAAGCAACGATTCGGGTGAAGCTGTCGGCGGTCAGGCTCGCGCCGCCGACCAGCGCACCGTCGATGTCGGGCTGGCTCATCAGGTCCCGGATATTGTCGGGCTTGACGCTGCCGCCGTATTGGATGCGTACCTTCTGGGCCACGGTCTCGCCCGCCAGCGCGACCAGGCGCGTGCGGAGGGCGGCGTGGATCTCCTGGGCCTGCGCCGGCGTCGCGGTGCGCCCGGTGCCGATGGCCCATACGGGCTCGTAGGCCACGACGCTGGCGGCGATCTCTTCCGGTCGCAGCGATCCGAGCGCGGCGTCGAGTTGGCGCAACACCACCTCGAGCGTCCGGCCCGCGTCCCGCTCGACCAGCGTCTCGCCGACGCAGACGATCGGCGTCAGGCCGTGGTCGTGCAGCGCGCGGGCCTTCTTGCCGACGCCCTCATCGGTCTCGCCGAAGAGCTGACGGCGCTCGCTGTGTCCGACGATCACGTAGCCGCAGCCCACGTCGGCGAGCTGCACGGGCGACAGCTCGCCGGTGTAGGCGCCCTGGGCGGCGTGGTGGCAGTTCTGGGCCGCGACGCCGATGGGCGAGTCGGCCAGCCGCTGGCAGATGGGGTACAGGGACGCCGCGCCGGGCGCCACCACCACGTCGACTCCGCGGAAGCGCGCGCAGCGATTGCGGATCTCGCTGGCCAGGGCGAGGCCCTCGGCCACCGTCAGGTGCATCTTCCAGTTGCCTGCGATGATCGGTCGACGGGTCACGTGGGCCTCCGGTAGCCGAGGGCGGTCAGCCCGGGCAGCTCACGTCCCTCGATGAACTCGAGGCTGGCGCCGCCGCCGGTCGAAATATGGCCGATGGCGTCGGCCTTGCCGCTCTCGTTGACTGCCCGCACCGAATCGCCGCCGCCCACGACCGACCAAGCCGATGACGCCGCGAGCGCGTCGGCGACCGCCCGGGTCCCATGAGCGAACGCGGGCTGCTCGAAGACGCCCATCGGTCCGTTCCAGAAGACGGTCTTCGCCGCGCGCAGCACCTCGCCGTAGGCCGCCGCGGTGCGGTCGCCGATGTCGAGGCCCATCAGCTCGTCCGAGATGTCGACCTCGGTCACGAAGCGCGGCTTGGCGTCGGGCTTCAGCTCGGTCGCGCAGCGATGATCGATGGGCAGCAACACCTGCACGCCGCGTCGCTTCGCCGTCGAGAGGACATCGCGCGCCGTGCCCAGGTGGCCCTCCTCGACCAGGCTCCTGCCCACTCGGTGGCCCTGCGCCGCGAGGAAGGTGTAGGCCATCGCGCCCCCGATGAGCAGCGTGTCCACCTTGCTCAGCAGGCGCTGGATGACCGCGATCTTGTCGCTCACCTTGGCGCCGCCCAGCACGGCAACGAAGCCCTCGCGCGGGGCGGCCAACAGCCGACCAAGGGCCTCGACCTCCTTGGCCATGAGGAAGCCGAAGGCCTTCTCGCGCACGAACTGGGTGACGCCGACCGTGCTGGCGTGGGCCCGGTGCGCGGTGCCGAATGCGTCGTTGACGTAGAAGTCGGTCAGCGCCGCGAGGGCCTTCGACAGCGCGTCGTCGTTGGACGTCTCGCCGGGATGGAAGCGGACGTTCTCGAGCAGCAGCACCCCGCCGTCGCGTAGGTCCTTGGCCAGGCGCGTCGGCCCGTCGCCGACCGGCGAGTCGCTCAGGATCACCTCGCGGCCCAAGAGCTCGGCCAGCACCGAACCGGCAGGCGCCAACGAGAAGGCTGGATCCGGCTTGCCCTTCGGACGCCCGAGGTGGCTGCACAGGATCACCCGCGCGCCCCGCTCGATGGCGTGCACAATGGTCGGCAGGGCGGCGCGGATCCGGCTGTCGTCCGCGACGTCGCCGCCCTCGATCGGAACATTGAAGTCCACCCGGATCAGCACGCGGTGACCGTCAATCGGCAGCTTGTCGATCAGGTTCATCGCGGGACGACGCGGGTTGGCGGCCATGGCGCGGGCTCCGGCTCGGGTGGGCGTCAGAGGCGGGGGAGGCCGAGGACCAAGCGCGACAGATCGACCATGCGGTTCGAGAAGCCCCACTCGTTGTCGTACCAGCTCAGCACCTTGAGCATACGGTTGCCGATGACCGCCGTGTTCTCGGCGTCGACGATCGAGCTGCGCGGATCGCCGATGTAGTCGGTCGACACCAGGGGCCGCGTCTCATAGCCCAGGATGCCCTTGAGCGGTCCGTTGGCGGCGGCGGCCTCGAACGCGGCGTTGACCCCCTCGGCCGTCACGTCCACCTTCGTCAGCAGCACGACATCGGTCAGCGAGACGTTGGGGGTGGGGACGCGCACCGAGATCCCGTCGAGCTTGCCCTTGAGGTGGGGCAGGACCTCGCCCACGGCCAACGCCGCGCCGGTGCTCGTGGGGATCATCGACAGGGCGGCCGCGCGGGCGCGCCGCTTGTCCTTGTGCGGCAGGTCGAGCAGCCGCTGGTCATTGGTGTAGCTGTGGATCGTGGTCATCAACCCCGACTCCACGCCGAACGCGTCGTCGACGACCTTGACCACGGGGGCCAGGCAGTTCGTCGTGCACGAGCCGTTCGACACGATGGCGTGCTTCTCGGGATCGAGGTCGCCGTCGTTGACGCCCACCACCACCGTCATGTCCACGCCCTTGGCCGGCGCGCTGATGATCACCTTGCGAGCGCCCGCGTCGAGGTGGACCTTGGCGTCTTGCCCGGTGCGGAAGATGCCGGTGCACTCGAGCACGACGTCGACGCCGTGCGCGCGCCAGTCCAGCTTGCTCGGATCCCGCTGGGCGGTCGTTGGAATGCGGCGGCCATCGACCAGCAGCGCGCCCTCCTGAACCTGGATGTCCGCCGCGTAGCGCCGGTGCACGGAGTCGAACTCCAGCAGGTGCGCGAGCATCGAAGGATCGGTGAGGTCGTTGATCGCAACGACCTCGAAGTCCTCGAGCTGCTCCATGATGCGGAAGACCATTCGGCCGATACGGCCAAAACCGTTGATCGCGATCTTGTGGCTCATGCCCGCTGCTCCACGCGCTGGGGTGGGGGAAGAAAAGCGCGTCAAGCTAGCGCTGCGGTGCCGGGGAGTCAAGACGGGGCCGGCGGTGCGGCCCGGAAGGTCAGCGCGGGCGAGGCGCCCGATCGACCTCGGCGGGGAGCGGGGTGGCCATGTCCATGATCTCGGCGCCGAAGGCACGAATCTGGCCCTCGGTGAAACCCTGCTGGCGCAGCTCACGGAACCAGGCCCGGGCAAGCAGCCGTGGGGCGCGCTCGGCCGAGGGGGTCGCCGAGCTGGGTCTCGCTGAGCTGGATGTCGCCGAGCCTGGTGTCGCTGAGCTTGGTGTCACGGGGCGCGATCTCGCGGGGATCGACCTCGCGAGACCGGGCGTGATGGTGGCTTGGTTGGTCATGCAGCACCTCCTGGCGCGACGCGGCTGCGAGCTGTGCACGGTGTATGCCACCTGGGGCAGCGTCGCGAGGCCCCGTCGGGCCACGCCTCAGGCGCCTTCAGGTGCGTAACACGCTTCGCACCGCGCATCGGCTGGCGCGGCCCCGCCTACGCACCCACGCCCGACAACCCGGTGACCAGGGCCCGGACCTCGCCCGCCAGGCGCTCGACCTGGGCATAGGGCAGCGCCTCGCGCGCGACGAACAGCACGAAGCGCAGGTACTCGTTGAGTCCTCGCCGCAGGACCTCGAGCTTGTCGGACACCGGGCAGGTCTTGAGGTTGGCGAAGAGCAGGTCCGTCGGCAGCCGCCCGTCGGGTCCCGCTTCGACGTTGTCGAAGAGCGCCGCCACGGGGGCGTCGGCGTCGCGGAAGAAGCGCTGCAGGCCGGTCTCGAAGGGGTGCCCGCCGTGGGCGTGGAGCGCGACGTGGACCCGCGCGTAGGCCGCGTTGAAGCCCGAGATGATGGCCCCGGCGCTGCTGCCGCCCCCGCCGGCCTCGCCTGGCAACAGGATCGGCTCCGCGCTGATCGCCCCCACCTGCAGAAGATGGTGGATGGCGCGCGCCGCCCCGAAGGCCCCCAGGCCCGAGGCGCGGAGGAGCT
Organism: uncultured Myxococcales bacterium; assembly: GCA_937896275.1. Lineage (GTDB taxonomy): Bacteria > Myxococcota_A > Bradymonadia > UBA7976 > UBA1532 > JACKDN01. The sequence goes on along the minus strand of CALBMW010001007.1, from coordinate 4,944 downwards.
CGTCGAGCGTGCGGCGGCCGTCGACCAACTCGAAGAGCGAGCGCTCGGTCGCGGGCAGGGGCTCGCTGGGCATCCAACCGGTGTGGGCCAGCACGCGGTCGCCCGCGGGGAGCTGGCTGCGCAGATGCAGGAGCTCGTCCTTGCGCCGCAGGCCCTCGAGCAGGATGTGCTGGGTCTCGAGGGCGGTGCGCGTGGGCACCTGCGCGGGATCGTAGCGGGCGACCGTGAAGTGCCCGATCTCGAACAGCAGGATCGAGCAGACGATCTCCTCGACCTGCAGGCGAAGGGCCTTCCACAGGTCGCTGGTGTCGATCGCGCCGCTCTGGAGCAGCACGTTGCCGATCTTGCGCCCCGGCCCGACCTGCCGCAGCGCGTCCTGGAGCTGCTCGCGCGTGATGAGGCCCCGGCGGAACATGATGTCGCCGAAGCGATCTTCGGGCTGATCGCTGCTGGCGGCGATCACGGATCCCTCGCGGAAGTAGACGCTCTTGCGGACCCCCTCGCCGACCACCGTCAGCACCGCCGCGCGGCGGCTGTGGTAGAGGAACTCGAGCAAGTCCGTGACGATCGAAGCGTCGTCGATGTCGCCCCAGAGGTAGATGCCGGCGGCCGGGGCTTGTGGGTTCTGCTTCATGGCAGTCAGAGTCGTCATGCTCACCTCTCGCGGCAACAGCTAAAGCTCGCGGCAACAGCTAAAGAACGGGCAGGGCGCGACCACCTCTGAGCCCCAGGTCCGCGACGCCGCGCCGAGGTGGCGGGGTGGTCTTCGGGTCCGTACCATCGGCCGACGACGCGACCCCGAGGGACCATGCCCGCCACCTCCGACCCTGCGCCCGCCGACGAGAAGCGTGACCGCGTACGCGACCGTTTCCTCGCCGATCGCCGCGCCTTCGTGAAGAGCCACGGCCCCGAGGCCTACGACCAGGCCCAGGTGCTCTACGTGTGCGCCCTCTCGGGGCGCTCGATCGTCGTGCGCGACGCCTTCTACGGACCTCAGCCCGCGGGCCCCGTCGACGCCTTCGTGGCGCGCCTGCGCGACGGCTGGTGGGCGTCGCGGCAGCGCTTCTCGGGGGACGCGGAGCCGGGGACGGACTTGCGCCCTGTTTGTGGATTCTACGCGCGCTACCTGGGCGAGGTCGGCTTCGACTGGGCCATCGAGTTCGACGCGATCGGCGACGTCGCCCGGGTCGGCGGGGCGGGCCTCGGCGAAGCCCCGGGGGGCCCCGTGTGCTGCTGGCGCGTGGACGCCCGCGGACGCGCCTGGCGGCTGTCGGTGCCCACCGACGAAGGCATGTTTCGTGATCTGACGGGCACCTTCTTCGATCTGCGCGCCGGCTGGCGCTGGCTGGTGGACCGCCACCGCGCGACGGGCGAGCTGGTGGTGACCGAGGTTCAGCCGGGCTACGTCATCGGTGCGCGGGGCGGCGTCCCGGGTGATCCCGATCCAGCGGCGCGCCGCGATCCCGCGCTCGAAGCGGCGTTCTCCAAGCGCGACCGGGCCGAGTACGACACGCTCGAGTTCCTGGCCGGTCCGGTGGCCGAGCGCTACCCCTTCCACGGCGAGCGCTACGGCGAGTGGCTGGGCGAGGACGCGGCGGCGGTCGAGGCCGGTGAGATCGAGCTGTTCGCGCTGGCCGACTCCTCAGAATTTCTCAAAGGTATCGAGGACCTGTGCTCTCGTCGCGGCATCGCGGTCGAGTGGGTCACGCCCGACGAGGACATCCGCGTCGCGCTGCACCACGGGCCCCTGCGCCTCGAACTGGCCTTCGGCTACCCCTTCCTGCGCACGCTTCACACGGGGCGCTCCTTCGTCGAGGGCGCGCGCGCCTTCTACCTGCCGGTCGTGGACGCGCTCGACGAGGCGCTGGATCTGCTACGCACGGTGCAGACGCGGCTGCAGGGCCACACGGCGCGCATCGAGGACGGCGTGGTGATGGTGATCGCCGAGACCGGGGCGCCCGCGCCGGTGGGGCGCTGGAACCTGATGAACCTGGTGGGGCGCCAGCCCTTCCGCGGCACCGAGGGGGAGGCCGATCTGCTGCGCTTCCTCGGCTACGACCCGGAGGCCAAGCGCTTCCTGCCGCGGCAAGACGCGCTGGACCGCTGTCCGGTGACCGGGCGGCACGCGCGCGTCGGGAAGGTGGTGCGGCCGTCCGGCCTGCTCGGGGTCGACCCCCGCACGTTGGTCGGCGTCGAGATCGGCGAGCACTTCGTCTACTACACGCTCGACAGCGACACGCACTCCACGCCGGTCGAGCCGAGGCCAGGGCGGGCGGTGACCGATCTCGAGGCCGCGTACCGCGCCCACCTGGACGAGGCGACGACGCTGCTGCTCGATGCGCGGACGCTCGGCTCGGGCGAGGGTGAGTCCACGCTGCTGGTGGGCTTCGAGGTCGGATCGACGGTGCTCGAGCCAGGGCGTGTGCGGGCCCTGCTCGAGGCGACCGGGCGGCCGGTCCCGACGCCGGCCTTTGCCTACGCCTTCTTTGCCGACGCGCTGGTGGTGAGCGGGGCGCGCCTCGTTGGGCGGGCCCTCTACCAGGCGCGCCTGGCGGCCCTCGAGGCGGTGCAGCCGCGCTTCCCCGCGCGCTTGTGGGCGCTCGATCTGGCGCGCCCCATCGACTTGCAGATCGAGGCCATGGGGCGGGTGGAGCGGCTCACGTGACCGCCTGGGCGCTGCTCCTGCTGCTCGCCGCGCCGCACGCGCCCCCGACGCCGCCGGTCGTGTCGAAGGCTTCGCCCCCGGCCACGCTGCCGCGGTCCGATCTTCCCCTGCCCGTTCTTCCCCTGCCCGATCTTCCCCTGCCCGTTCTTCCGCTGCCCGCTCTGCCGCCCCCCACGCCCACGCCCGGCGTGCCCACCGACGCCCAGATGCTGGCGCCTCGGCAACCCCCCCGCACCGGCGCGCGCGCGGTCATCGTCGCGGGCGCGGCGCTGATGGTCACGGGCGTGATGGGCATGCTGGCCAGCCCGGGCTGCCGCACCCGCGACCACCGCGGACGCTGCGTCGACCAGGCGGGCAGCGACGACCTGTACCCAGCGCTCTTCGTGGTGGGGCTGGGCGTCTCGGCGACGGGCGCCTGGTGGTTCCGGCACGACCTGCCCGACGACGAGCCCTGAGTCGCGTCGGCGCCGACCCTAGCGAGCCGGCGCGCCCGTCCCCACGCGCGACAGCGACACGAGCGGCACGACGCGCTCGAGGGTGGAGTCGCCGCCGTGGACGAAGCGGCGACCGGCCGGATCGAGCCGGAAGCCGTGGTCGCCGAAGACCAGCAGGGGGCGGTCGTGCGGCAGGCGCGCGCGGATCCGGCGCAGGGCGACCCCGAGCTCGGCGGTGGCGAGGCGGCAGAGGTCCTCGAAGTCGAGGGGGCGGTCGTGGAGCAGGGCGTCGACGCCGTCGACCTTCTCGAAGGCGTGCGCGGTGGCGGCGATCTGGTCGTAGAAGCGGCGCGTGGTGGTCTCGGGGCCGACGCGGGCGAAGGCCGTGGCCCGCAGCGCGCGGCCCGGGAACAGAGCGGACACGGCTTGGCGGAGCATGCCCAGCAGCGGCAGGCCGAGCGCGTCGATGACCAGCCAGGCGTGGTCGCCGCGGATCTCGAGGGCGGCGGTCAGCGAGGGTGCGTCGACCGGGGTGGCGGCCAGCGCGTCGAGGCGGGCGAGCCATCGGTCGGGATCGACCGCGCGCAGCGTGCGGTGCTGACCGTAGAGGAGCGCGGTGAGGTCGGCGAGGTCCTCGGCGCCGGTGGGCGTCGACGGCGCCGCCAACTCCAGCGCAGCGCGAATCGACGGCGCCGCGTCTGTCGGCGCGATGGGGAAGGCGGCGGCCACGGCGCGGTCGGCCACCTGGCGCAGCACCTGGCGGCACACCCCGGCGTCCAACCCGAGGGCGTCGAGGCGGGCGAGCGCGGCTGACCCGACCACCTCGGCGCGCACCAGCACGCCGGCCATATCGATCCCCGGCGGGAGCGGCTCGCCGTGGCGCAGGGCGTGCTCGACGCACCACGTCGCGAGTTCACCCGGGGCGGGCGCCGGGAAGCGGATGCGGTGGGCGCCGAGCTCATCGACCCAAGCGACGAGCGCGCGCTTCAGCGCCTCGGGCGACCACGTCCGACCGCCGAGGAGGGCCGTCACCACGTCCGGGGCCACCTCACGCACGGCGTCCACGCCGCCGAGGTGGGCATCGAAGGTCGCGAGGTCGTCGACCTCGGGCCACGGCGCCTCACCAGCGAGGTAGGGCAGCGCGCCGGCCTCGAGGCCCGCGTCCACCCAGGTGCGCACCCGGTCGCGCACCGCCTCGCGCGCGAAGAAGCGGCGCAGCGCGTCCTCCACGCGGGCTCGCAGGCGCGTCCAGTCCGCGAGCGGCTCGGCCACCCTCGCGGTCTGACCGTCGAAGCCGCAGGCGCAGCGCGTCTGGAAGCTCAGATCCGAGAGGTGCACGCACCGGCCACGCTCCGCCGCCTCGCGTGCTCCCGCGAGCGCGACGAGCGTGTCCTCGAGACCCAGCGCGCGACTGCGGGCCACCGCCGGCAGCTGCGCGCTCCACGCGGGGTGCTCGTTCACCGACCGCCACCAGTCGTCGTGGGCACGCCGATAGGCTGCCGCGTGAGCGCCGCGTGCCGCCTCGGCCCGCTCGATCCAGCGCTGCATCGCCTCGCCGTCGCCCAGGGAGGGCGGCTCACCCAGGGCCCGCGCGGCGGCCTCCAGGTCCGGCTGCCGCAGCAGGTGCTGGATGCGCCTGAGCTCGCCGAGCTGGCGGTCGATCCGCTGCGGTAGATCATGCAACGCGCTGATCTCACTGATGAACTGCGCCGGAGAGCCGATCTCGGCCAGGAAGGGGCCCAGGCTCTCCAGCTCGCCGTGACGGGCGATCAACGCGTCGCAACCGGCCAGCACGCGGCGCACCTGGGCCGCCGTCTCGCCCTCGCCGTCGAGCCGCGGCGCCAC
>CALBMW010001006.1 GCA_937896275.1 uncultured Myxococcales bacterium | reverse complement strand
TGTGGGGGCATCTGCGTGGACGCGCCGGCCTTCTGTGGCGGCATCGCGGGCTTCCGCTGCCCAGCCGGCCAGACCTGCGTCGACGACCCCGCCGACGACTGTGACCCGAACGCGGGCGGGGCCGACTGTGGGGGCATCTGCGTGGACGCGCCGGCCTTCTGTGGCGGCATCGCGGGCTTCCCCTGCCCAGCCGGCGAGACCTGCATCGACGACCCCGCCGACGACTGCGACCCGAACGCGGGCGGGGCCGACTGCGGTGGCATCTGCGTCGAGCTTCCCGCGGCCTGCTCGGCGGTGCGGATCGGCGAGTACGGCAACTGCCGGGCGATCATCGGCTGGGGCATTCAGGCCGCCACGGGCGCCTGTGGCATCATCTCGGGGTGCGGCTGCGACGCGACCTGTGAGGGGCGCGTCTTCGACACCGAGGCCGCCTGCCAGCGGGCGTGCCCCGAGCCGCCTTGCCCCGACGCGGACAACGACGGCGCCTGTGACGTCGATGACTCGACCTGCAGCACCGACGGCCAACCGCTCGCTTGCCGCCGTGTGGCGCCGGTGTGTGCCCGCGGCACCGTGCCCGAGGTGACCAACGGCTGCTACACCGACCGCTGCGTGACGTGGGCCGAGTGCGTCCGTCTGCAGCGCCCGCCGTGCGACGCGGATCAGGACGGCGACGGTATCTGCGACGGCCAGGACACGGAGTGCAACGCGGACGGGACGCAGACCATCTGCGACCGCATCCCGCAGATCTGCCGGGCGCCCCTCGTGCCCGAGGTGCGCGACGGCTGCTACACCGGCCAGTGCGTCGCCTGGGCCGACTGCGGCGTGGACGCGCCCAGGATGTGCGGCGGCATCGCCGGCCTTCGGTGTCCCGTGGGTCAGGCGTGCGTCGACGACCCCAGCGATCGCTGCGATCCGGCCAACGGCGGAGCCGACTGCCCCGGGATCTGCGAGGACCTCGCGGTGAGGTGTGGCGGCATCGCCGGCTTGCCTTGCCCGGTCGGCTTCGCGTGCGTCGACGACCCCAACGATCGCTGCGATCCGGCCAACGGCGGGGCGGACTGCCCCGGCATCTGCCTGGGGCGCTGATCGACCTCCGAGTCGCTCCCCACCGCGGGGGTGGGCCGCCCGGCCTGCCCCGACCCCTGTTGCCCCACCCACCGTGGCGCGGCTGAACGCGGCCGTGGCGCCTCGCGGCGCGTCGTCGCGCGCCGTCTCAGCCCGCCGCGAGGACGCGGTCGGCGACGCGGAAGGCGTTGGCGTACAGGGTGAAGGTGAAGGGCACGCTGCCTCCGGTCGGCATGAAGCTGCCGTCGGTGACGTAGACGTTCGCGGCGTCGTGGATGCGGCAGTCCACGTCCAACACCGAGCTGCGCGGATCGGCCCCGAAGCGGCAGCCGCCGGCCTGCAGGTTGGTCGAGGGCCCCGCCGAGGCGCGCGTGCGGATGTCCACCGCGCCGAGGCCGCGCAACACGCGCTCGCCCAGGCGGGTCAGCGGCTCGACGACGCGCTTGTTCTGCGGGTGGCGGCCCACCCGGACCCGGGCCGCGGGCACGCCGCGGTCGTCGGTGACCGTCGCGTCGAGGGTTACGCGGCAGTCGGCGTGCGGGGTCCAGTCGGCGAAGACCTCGAACTCCAGGTGGGTCCGTGACCAGTACCGCTTCACCGCCTGCTGGAAGCGCGCGCCCCAGCGGGGGCCATCGTCGTCCCAGGCCAGCCAGGCCGCGGTGCTGATGGCGTTGGGGTGCGGCAGCAGGAAGTCGATCGTGCCACCCTTGGCGCGGCCCCCGAGGGCCGGCTCGTCGAGCACGTAGGCATCCTGGATGGCGCGGTTCACCCAGGGAAGGGGAGAGCGCAGCGCCGCGTCGTCGAAGCTGCCCATGCCCCAGCCCGCGGCCGAGAACAACAGGTTTCGGCCCACCTGGCCGTGGCGGTTGCCCAGGCCGTCGGGGTGTCGCGGGCCGGCCGAGAGCAGCAGCAGTCGGGCCGTCTCGATGGCCTGGCAGGCGACCACCACGACGCGCGCGCGCACCTCGGCCAGGCTGCCGTCGGCCTGCTGGATCTCGACGCCGGTCGCGTCGCCGGCGGCGTCCGTGAGGATGCGGCGGGCGCGGGTGAGGGGGCGCACGTCGCAGTGACCCGTGGCCACGGCGCGGTCGAGCAGGGCGGCCCGGGCGCTGCCCTTGGCGCCGCTGCTGCACCCGTAGTTGGCGCAGAAGCCCGTGTACTGGCACGACCCGCGGCCCTGGTAGGGCTGCGAGAGGACAGCGCGCGCCACAGGAAAGGGGTGCACGCCCAGCGTGGGGCCGGCGGCGTCCAAGGCGGCCGCCAGGGGGTGCTCGGCCAACGGGGGCAGGGGCAGGTCGGGGGTCGACCGGCGGTCGGCGAAGGGGTGAGCCACGATGCGCCCCGAGACCCCCACCTCGCGCTCCACCGCGTCGTAGTAGGGCTCGAGGTCGTCATACTCGATGGGCCAGTCGGCGATCTCG
>CALBMW010001005.1 GCA_937896275.1 uncultured Myxococcales bacterium | reverse complement strand
GTCCGATACTGGACCCGTCGGTCCATCGCGGAGGTCCCCTTGAATCCCCCCCGGCGTCGCAACCCCAGCGGCGAGCGCAAGCGCGAGGAGATCAGGCACGCGGCCTACGCGTGCTTCCGCGACGGCGGCTATCACGAGACCACCGTCGACGCGATCTGCACCAAGGCCAACGCTTCGAAGGGCAGCTTCTACTGGCACTATGGGTCGAAGCAGGAGGTCTTCATCGACATCCTCGAGACCTGGACCCGCGAGGTGATGGATCAGCTCTACGAGCAATTCGAAGAGGCCGTCATCACCCAGGACTATGAGCAGGCGATCACCGAGGCGCTGACCCGCGAGGTGCGCCGCGGGCGCGTCATCGTGCCGCTCTGGCTCGAGTTCGTGTCCCTCGCGCACCGTGAGCCGGAGATCCAGATCGCGCTGTCCAAGTTCCACCGCCGCGCGCGCACCGCGATCGCGTCGATCCTGCGGCCCGCGGTGGCCGACGAGTGCAGCGAGGGCGAGGTGCAGGCGGCGGCCGCCACCATCTTCGGTGCCTATCTTGGCCTGATGATGCAGGACCTCGCCGACCCCGAGATGTCTCACGCGGCCGAGAACGTCGCCTCGTTCATGGGCCTCCTGGGGCGCATCTTCCGCCGGCTGCCACCGCCCGAGGACGCCTCGCCGGGCGAGTGAGCAGACCGGCCGGTCCATCGTTTCTTCGAGGTGCCCGGCTGCGGCTCGTTTGCTCAATCGCCTGAAGTTACAAGGGATAGTGCTCATTTTCGCGCCACCGTGCGCGAGGGGCTTGATAATTCTGCCGGTTTCGCGAGGATGCGCCCGACCTGACCAGACTCATGGGTCTAGTGAAGGAGGGCGGCATGGAGCGCAGCGAGGCGACGGGGGCGGGCGGGGCGACGAGCGAGCCGGGTGCGCGGACCCAGGGGTCTGGGCGGGGATCGGCTCGGCCCTTGGTAGCGCGGCTGGGGCTCGACGGTCCGCGGGCGGCGCTCACCTTCGCCGGCCAGGGCACCGACGCGCTCGGTGAGCTGCGGGCCGTGCTCGCCACCTGCCCCTCGGCGCGCCCTCTGGTGGCGGCGGCCTCGGCCGCGCTGGCGGAGCTGGTGACGGGCACCCCCTTCCGGTGGTCCGGCTTGGTCGATCACGGCCTGGACCCGCTGGTCTGGACCGAGCGCCCCGACGCGGCGCCGCCGGCGACCTATCTGGCGTCGACGCTGGTCTCGCAGCCGCTGATCTTCGTCGCCCAGATCGCCCGCTACCGTGCGCTGTGGGAGCAGGGGCTGGGCGCCGCGCTGCGTCGCGGGGGGGTGAGCGCCGTCACCGGGCACTCGCAGGGCGTGATGGCCGCGCTGCTGGTGGCCGAGAGCCCCGGCGGCGTGATCCAGACCGGGCGGTTCGTCGAGCTCGCGCGCTACTTCGCCTGGCAGGGCCTGCACATGGCGCAGTCGGCGGAGGGCGTCCTCGCCGCGGCAGACGCCCGGGTCGACGGTGAGGCGGCGACGCCGATGGCGGCGGTGGCGGGGGTGACGCTGGGCCGGCTCGAGGCGCTGTGCGCGGCGGTGGGGCGCGGCCTGCGCGCCGAGGAACAACTGCACGTCACGCTGCATAACACCCGGACGCGCTTCGTGCTCAGTGGCCCGCCGGCGCGGCTGGTCGCGCTGCACGCCGCCCTCGACGCGACGGTCGAGGCGGACGCGGCCGCGCGCAAGGCGGGGCGCCTGGGTGGTCGGCCGCTGGCGTACACCTGGGAGTGGCTGCCGGTCGGCGGACCCTTCCACTCGCCGTTGATGGCCGCCGGGCGCGCGGCGATGGCGGCGACGCTGGCCACCGAGGGGTTGCGCTTCGACACCGCTTCGCTGCGGCTGCCAGTGCTGGATCCGGCCGACGGGGGGCGCCTCGATCTGGCCACAGATCTCACCGGCGCGCTGCTCGACTCACAGTTCGTTCGCCCCGTTCGGTGGGCCGAGACCGTGCGCCGCCTGGCCACCCGCGACGACGTGCACGTGCTGCTCGACTGCGGTCCGGGCGACGGCGTGGCGCGCCTGAGCGCGGCGGCGGCGCGGGGTACGG
>CALBMW010001004.1 GCA_937896275.1 uncultured Myxococcales bacterium | reverse complement strand
CCGCAGGTTGCCCGGTCAATCGCGGGTCGCCCCGGTCATCGCGCTCGTCAGCCGCAGGTCGACTGCGCCGAGATGCGGAACTTCGTCCGCCCGTCGACCGACTTCTCGACGCGCTCCTTGTTGACCCGCCCCTTGAAGCACGTCGTCTGGCGAATGGCCTCGACGATGCGCTCCACGTCACCGCCGGACTTCGTGCGACCGTCCAGCTGCAGCTTGTTGCGGTCCAGATCGACGTCGAGCCGGTCCACGTCCAGCTCGACATCGTAGGGGATCCGCTCGGAGAGCTCGGCCATGATCTGCAGCGCGCTGGTGTCGGGGATGGGGTTGGTCTTCTGCTTCCCGTCTCCGGCGATGGTCTGGTAGAGGACCTCTTCGTCCTCGGTCTCGAAGCCGAGCACCTGCTGGCTGAGGGTGACCACCTGCTGCTGCAGCGTGACGAACTCGGCCTCGAGCACCCGCTTTCGCGACACCGCCACCATCGCGCCCAGCACGACCATCATCACCAGCGACACCCCGACCGAGATCATCCGGCCTCGCATGAAGCCGAAGTCGCCGGTATAGGCGTGCTCGCCCTTGCGGAAGTTGAGCTGGCTCTGATGCTGCCGGTGGAAGGCCCGCAGCGACAAGGCCAGCGCCTTGCTCACGTAGGGCCGGAGGCTGTCGCCGCCGTCGGCGAGCCGGTTGAAGGGCACGCTGAGCGGATCGAGCATCTGCACCTCGACCCGCAGCGACTGCTCGAGGAACGCGGGCAGCCCGCGCAGCAAGCACGCGCCGCCGGTGAGGTAGATGCGCTGCACCGGGTTGCCACGGCCCACTTCGTGCGCCACGAGCGCGCGCCGCAGATCGCGCACGAGGGGCCCGAGCGCCTGGCGGCAGGCGTCGCTGATGAGCGTGCGGCGCGATGGACCTTCGGCGGTGTGCATCACTTGGGTGTCGTTGTCGCGCGGCTCGGTGAAGCCCTCGGCGATCTTGCCCCGCTCGGCCTGGTCCGGCTCCACCTGGAAGGCCTCGGCGAGCGCCAGCGTCACGTCGCGCCCGCCGCCCACCAGGTCGCGCGCCACCGTGGGCTCGCCCCGGTCGAAGAGCGTCACCTCGCCGTGGTCGTGGCCCAGGTCGACCACCGCCACCGCGCCGTCGAGGCCCTCGGGCACCATGTGGTCGTACAGGTTGTAGACCGACAGGGGGCCGATGGCGACGACCTTCGGGTCGATGCCACAGGCCGCCAGATCCGCCAGGAACTGGCTGAAGGTGTCGCGCTTGACGTAGGCCACGAGCACGGTCGCGCCGCCACCGGGCGTGCGCCGCGCGATCTGGTAGTCGTAGACCACGTCCTCGACATCGAAGGGGATCACCTCGTCGAGCTGGAAGGGGAGCACCGCCTCGATCTTCTTGGGCTGGTCGAAGGGCAGCTCGAGCACACAGGTCGTCGCCAGGCGCGGCGGCAGCGCGCACATCAGCGACTCGCCCAGCACGCCCCGTCGCTCCAGCAGGCGCCGGGCGGCGGCCGCGATCTGCGGCACGGTGGGCACCTGATCGGGCGGCACGTCCACCGGCTCGCTGCCGAAGCCCACCAACTCGAAGTTGCGAAAGGTCGTGACCAGCTCGCACACCTTCACGGTGTGCGTGCCGAGGTCGAGGCCAACGATCTTCGTAGCCATCAGTACTCCCGATAGTACATGACGCGCACCGCGTTCTGCGTCGGGTCGAGAGGGTTCCCCAGTGGGTTCGCGGCCCCTGGGTTGGCCGGGTTGGCCGGGTTGACGGGCGGCACCGGGTTGACCGGCTGCGGCTGTCCGGGGCGCGTCGTCTGTCCGCCCCGCCGAAGCACCGCGAACACCCGCTTGGTCAGGTTGCCCGCCTTGGTCCTCACCTCGAGCCTCAGCAGCGAGCTCTGAAAGGTGAGGTCCGGCGACAACTGCGTCAGCGTGGCGTTCACTTGTGCCATGAGCTGCGTGTAGGGGTCGAGGTTCGGCCACTGCACGCCCTCGGGGAGCATCTGACCGACCACCCGGATCTTGCAGATCTCGACCGCCGTCGGATCGGGCGGCGCGCCGATGATCGCGCCGGGGCTCAGGCCCGGATCGTTCTGACAGATGTAGGCCGCCGGATCGCGCGCGATCTGCAGGAACTGGTTCTTGTCCTTGAAGGCCTCGCTCAGCAGCGCCCGCGACTCGCGCACCTGGCGTGCGCGCACGAAGAGCTTGGCCACCATCCGATACATCGTGCGGTTGAGCCCGCCCTGCTGATCCGGATCGTCGCGATCGTCCAGGTTGAGGCTCTCGCTGCGCAGCCCCTCGCACCCGTTCTTGCTGAGCGGGTTGAGCGGATCCTTGGCCCACAGCAGATCGGCCAGCAGCTCCTCGCTCACGGCGTTGGCGTTGATCTGCCCCTTGGCGTAGACGCTCACCCGCGTGCGCAGGAACTCGAAGAGCTCGCTGTTGACGCCGGGCAGCAGCCGCAGCTCCTCGATGCTGTCGAGGGGCGCGTTCTTGGTCTCGATGCGGTTGGCGCGCGCTCGGAAGTAGCCGTCCTCGCTGTCGCCCGGATCGGGGCCGATCTGCCAGTTGAGATCCTCGTCCACCCGAGTGCGCTGATCGTCGGCGTCGATCCAGTCGATCAGGTTCGCGATGACCTCGCCGCGGGTGTACTTGCGCCCGTCCTGCTGCTCGACGTCGAAGACGGCGTCGAGCCGCCGGTCGCAGAGCATGGCGCGCAGCACGCCCACCACGAGGGTCTGGCCGGGGCAGTTGAGGCCCGGCTCGCCCTGCGGCCCCGGCGGACACCGCAGCCCGTTGAGCGCCAGGAAGGAGTCCTCGCTGGTGAGCCGCAGCTCCTCGACCTCGGCCCCCCGCAGCCCGAGCCCCTCGATGCCCTCGACCTCGAGTGACAGCCCGCCGATGGGCAGGTCGAGCCGGCTGGCCACGAACAGGTTGAGGATCAGGTTGCACAGCTTCTCGGGGTTGGTCTTCGACAGCTGCTGTGCGCCGATCGCCGCCAGGGCGCCGCCCTCGGCGCCGCCCAGCAGGCCCGCCGGATCGAGGCAGGCGCGCGTCAGCATGATCGC
>CALBMW010001003.1 GCA_937896275.1 uncultured Myxococcales bacterium | reverse complement strand
CCTCGGCTTGGCGACCGAGACATACTCGAGGCGAATCAGGATGTCGTCGATTTTGCCGAGGTCCAACCCGCGCTGAGCGCGCGCGTCGTCGGTCAGATCCTCCCGATCGAATTGCAGGATGTAGTCACCGTACAGCCCCCGCCCCGCCAACTCCGTCGACGCATCGGGATCCTCGCGAAGCTCCTCGAGATCGGCCAACGACAGGTTCAGGCGCGACTGCAGCCGGGCGTCGCTGAACGCGTCCGTCGCGCTGCTGAGGTAGGCGTCGCCGACGCCCTGATCCTCGGCGGGCCCCCCGAAGGGATCGACGAACAGGTTGTGCGCCGGCCGGATCGACGCCGCCTGGTAGCGACCCGCTCCCTCCGGCGCCCGGCACCACTGGCTGGCGAAGGTGTTGCGCTTGCGCAGCGTCAGGTTGACCCGCGTCGACTCGCTGCCGACGAGCAGATCCTGGCCCTGCACCACCGCGCTGATGGCCCACAGCCGCTCGGCACAGTCCCGGCTCGCGAGCACCTCGACGCCGCCCTGCCGCGCCTCGCCTTCGTTGCTGGTGTCGCGCCCGCGCGGGAAGATCGCGAAGGGGATCGCCTGGCCCTGGTAGCGCCCCTGCGCGTCGGTGACCGCGAAGCGGGGATCGGCCAGCAGCGCGCCCAGCTTCTCGCTCGCGTCCAGCCCACGGGGGCCGTCGTCCTCTCCATCGTCCCCGAGCCGCAGCAGGTGATCGCGCAGGCTGACCACCGTGGCCAGCGTGCGGGGCGAGGCGCCCTCCACCTGACCGCTGCGCGTGCGGTTCGCCAGGCCATCGAGGATGGTCTCCAGCGCGCCGGGGCTCGTGGCCTTCAGCACCGCCATGCGATCGTTGCCCAGGGTCAGCTGGAACTCGTACTCGACGGCCCGCAGCCCCAGGTACACCGCTCGCTGCGCCGCGCGCATCCGCCGGTAGTAGGTCTCGATGTCCTCGTCGAGCCAGAAGTTGGTGTTCTGCGGCGAGAGTCGGTTGTCGCGCACCTTCTTCAGCGTCCAGGAGCCCTCGTTGATCGCGGCCCCGATGGAGTACTTCTGATAGGTCAGCTCGGCGACGGCGCCGGCCAGGTCGAGGGCCGCGCGCTGCACGGCGAGCGTCGACGTGCGGGCGCCGACCAGCTCGGCCTCGGCGTCGTTGGCGCAGACCGCGTTCTGTTCGTCCTCCTCGAGGCGCTGCACGTTCGCCTCGTGCGCCCGCTCGGCCTCGCCGATCTCGAACTCCGCGCCGTCGGAGACCGACTTGGCGATCCCCTCCACCACGGCCGCGACCGCCTTGGCCCCCCCCGAGAAGAAGGTGTCGGCGCTGGAGGACTCCTTGGTCGCTTCGGCCGCGTTCGCCACGATGTCGGCGCCCAGCTTCACCTTTGCGAGGTTGCCGACGACCTCCTGGTGGTCGGCCAGGGCGCTCGCGAGCGTCTCGCCGGCCAGCTTCTGGATCAGGCAGCTGCGCATCACGATGTCGTAGCGCTCGGTGTGCTCGGCCAGCTCCGACCTCGCGATCTCCACGTCCTTGGCCGCGGCGAGGATACCCAGCGCGGCGACGCCCAGGGAGCCCACGTAGCAGCTCGGCGGGCGGCCCTCGTTGCCCAGCGGCCGACACTCGTCGTCCTCGCACACGTCGAAGGCCGGGCAGTCGTCCGACGTGTCGCAGCTGCCGGGGCGCGCCGTGGGTCGCAGCGCCAAGGTCGCCTGCTTGCGCGACCCGCACTCCATGCGTGCCTTGGCGATCCGGTCGGCCGCCTCGACCGGGACGTTCTGGTTGGTCACGCCGTTATAGGACTTCACGCCCTTGAAGGCGTTGACCGCGTGGGCGAGGAACGGCGTGTTCGGCTCCGGCAGGCGGAACAGCGTGGCGAAGCGCTCATCGATGTCGCTGTCGCCGGTGGTGACCTCGGGCCCCAGCTGCGCGCGCAGCTTGCCGAACAGGCAGGCCTCGAAGCCCACGTCGGCCACCGAGAGCTGCGCCTCGGCCACCGACGGATCGTAGCGGCAGTCACCCTGCGTCGCGTCGAGGAAGCAGCGATCCTTGTCCACCTCACAGTGCCCCTCGAAGCAGCCGAAGCCGTCGGGACACACCGCGGCGGGGTTCTCGCCGGGCGCCGGGTTCGGGTTGCAGTCGGGGGCGTCGAGGATCAGGTCGAGGATGCCCTCCTGGCCCGGCAAGTCGCCCACGCGGACGCTGTTCCAGTTGGGCTGGGCGCACATGCCCCAGATCATCTCGCCGTAGTGCGTGTGCACCTCGCGCAGGCGGTCCTCGTAGAAGCCTGCGTTGGCGGCCTGATCCCACGCGCGCTGCTGGAGGGCCAGCCAGGTCTCGCGGACGGCCGTCAGCGCGGTCTGCGCCGCGTCGACTCGGCCCCGGGCCAGGCCACCGTCACCGACCAGGGTGTCCGAGGCGGCGAAGTAGCGCTCGAACTCGTCGTCCTGCCCGCCGACGCGGGGCAGGGGCAGATCCTCGTCGTCGATGCCGAGCGGGTTGCGACCGGCCCCGAGCCTCTCGACGTCGGCGATCAGCCCCGCCAGCGCGAGGCCGAAGGTGGCCCGCGACGTCTCCCACTCGCCCTGCCAGTCCACGGCGTTGCCCTGGGTGGCGTTGCGGTACAGACCGTTGGAGAGCGCCATCACCACCCAGGCCTGCCTCAGCAGACGGCTGGCGTCCGCGGGGTGCCCGCCGCCCTCGCGGAAGAGCGCGCCGTCGAGCAGCCACGCGCGCATCACCTCGACGTTGGTTCCCATCGCGCCGAGCAGGGTGACCGGGACGCCGAGCGGCTGCTCGTGGGTGCGCAGGCTCATGCCGTTCCAACCCAGGCGCGCGCGGTAGTCGGGGGCGCGCAGCGCGTCGCGCGTGGCGGCGGCCAGCGCGGTGGCCACGCGCGGGTGCAGCACCCACATCCAGGCGCGGTCCACGGCCGCGAAGGAGGGCGGCAGGCCCGGCCCGGCGTCGACCCGCATCCCACCGCCGGCGACCGCCTCGGACAGCAGGCTGGCGTTGCGGGACTCGGTGAGCACCCAGCCGTGCAGGCCGAGCCACTGCTGCAGCAAGCGATGCGCGAGCGTCGTCGCGATCGGATCGAGCGCGTCGCCGCGGCCGAAGGCACGGTCCTTGTCGGCCGCCAGCGCGTAGTCCAGCGCGAGCTTGAAGCGTCCGGTGTCCACGCACGCCAAATCGCCCGCGCCGCCGTCGCTCCCGAGCTCGGTGTCGCACGCGCGGAGCAGCGCACCGACGTTGGTGGCGTCGCTGGTGGCGCCGAGCGCGGGGAAGGCCAGCATCGGCTCGCCGCCCTCGCAGGACAGATCGCCGTTGACGTCGAGCGCCTCGGCCGCGCCGTCCAGCGCGAGGCTGTGCCGCTCGCCGCAGAGGATCTGCTGCGCGATCACGGCGGCCGACGCCTGCGGGTCGAAGTCCTCGGTCCGCTGGCCGACCGGCGGAGCGAACGCGCGCTCCCCCACGTCGGGCCGCGCGGCCGGCTGCGCCACGACGGGGGCCTCCTCGCCAGCGTCCAGATCGGCCACGCGGGTGACGGCGAGCTGCCAGCGCACGACGGGCGGGCGATCCTCGGCGGTCACGCCCCAGAAGGTCTGATCGAACTGCCCCGCCAGGAGCGCGTCCTGCCAGTCGAGCGCGCCCGAGCCGATCTCGCTCACGATCTGCGTGTCTGCCGCGCCGCCGGCGACCGCGTTCAGGAAGCCGGTCGGCGGGAAGGACAGGATGAAGTCGCCGGCGTTGTCGATCCCGATGCGCCCCACGCCCGCATCCTGCTGCAGCAGCCCGCCCACCGGATCGGACATCTGCACGACGAAGGCGTTGCGCTCGCCGGTGTCGTACACCCGCAGCTCGACGGGCAGGCGGAGCGCGCTGATGGTCTCGGCGAGCGCCGGCAGCTCCGAGGCGGACTCGATGCCGGCGGCCAGCGGCCACACGTGACCGCGGTAGACGCCGGGGCGCGCGAAGGGCGTCGGGACGAAGGTCCGGGCCGGCAGGCGCCGCAGGCCCACCGGGAAGCGCCGCGAGCCGGCGAGGACCGTGAGCGCCGAGACCACCGCATGATCGAGGGCCGCGCCCTTGGAGCGCACGCGCAGCGTCTCGGGCACGCCGTCCTCGAACATGCAGTCGGCGGCCCAGTCGCCGGGCGTGCACTCGACCTCGAACAGGTCGGCCGCCGGGATGGAGTCGTTGGCCTCGGCGTCGGGATCCGCGAGCTCGATGCCGTCCCCCACGACCACGCGCACCGGGCCGGTCAGGGGGTCGCCGGTGGGCTGCAGGCGCAGCAGGGACACGGCCCCCTCGCCGGCGAAGTCGAGCGCGCTGCGGTCGACGGAGATCGCGGGCGAGGCCTCCTCGATGATCGCCGGCAGGCGCGCGATGGCCGCGCCACGGCAGCGCCCGTAGGCGTCGCAGACGTCGCCCTCGTCGGCGCAGTCGGCGGCGGTGGCGCAGGTGCCCTCACAGCGCCCGAGCACGCAGTGCGCGCCGCAGGGGCAGGCCTGGTCCAGGAAGCAGGCGCGGCGCTCGGCCAGCGCGGCCTCGTCGCGCGCGCAGGCCGCCGAGCCACCGCCCTCACCGCCCTCACCGCCCTCACCGCCCT
>CALBMW010001002.1 GCA_937896275.1 uncultured Myxococcales bacterium | reverse complement strand
GGGGCAGGGCGAAGACACCCGCGTCAACACAGGCGCCGAGAAGGGCGGTGACGTATGAAGAACCTGCTTGCCATCGACCTGGACGGCACGCTCGAGGACAGCCGCGCCGACATGCTGGCGTCGGTGCAGCGCGTGCGCGCCGCTCTCGGGCTGCCGGCCCGCCCCGACGATGACTTCTCGCCGCACATCACCCGTGGCATGGGCCACCTGTACGCGCGGTGCTTCGACGACCACCTCGCCGGGCACGACGCCGCGGGCGCGCGCCGGGCTGCGGTGCAGGCGGCCTACGAGGCCGACTACGGCGCCCACCTCGTCGACACGACCCGGCTCTACGAGGGCATCGCGGGGGTCCTGCCGCGCCTCGCGGGCATGGCCGCGCTGGCCGTGGTGACCAACAAGCCCCAGGCGCTGTCCGAGCGGCTGCTCGAGGCGCTGGGCGTCCGCCGATGGTTCGCGGCGGTGGTGGGCGGCGACACCTGCCCCCGCGAGAAGCCCGATCCGCTGCCGCTGCGGCACGCCGCCACCGCCGTCGGGGCCGAGGGGCGGGTGGTGATGATCGGGGACTCGCCGGGGGACGTGCGCTGCGGACGCGACGCCAACGCGGGCACGGTCTGGTGTGGCTGGGGCTATTACGAGGCGGCGGGCGATCTGGCCCCGGACGCGACCGCGGCCGATCCGAGCGAGCTGCCCCGGCTGGTGCGTGCCCTCCTCGGGTGAGGCTGGCCCTCGCGGTCCGCGGGCCGCGCTGGGCCTGCTCGTCGTCGGCAGCGGGCTCGCGGGCCTGACCTGGGAGTTGCTCTGGCAGCACCACGCCGCGCTCGCGCTGGGCATCTCGGCGGCGGGCGCGGCGGTGACGCTCGCGGCGGTGATGGGCGGCATGGCGCTGGGCGCCGCGACGATGGGCGCCGCGTTGCGCCGCTGGCCCCACCTGGACGCGCTGCAGGTCTTCGCCGGGCTCGAGCTGACGGTCGGCCTGGCGGGGACGACGCTGGCCGTGGGCTTCTCTGCGCTGGGCGCGCTGGACACGATCGTCTGGCGGGGGGCGCCCGGGGCGGCGCTGCCGGCGAGTTGGCTGGGCATCGCGCTGCTGCTCGGCCCGGCGGCGCTCGCCATGGGCGCGACGGTGCCGGTCTTCGAGCGGCTGGCGGGCCGGATCGGTTCGTCGGTGGGGCGCCTCTATGGCCTCAACACGGCGGGGGCCGCGGCGGGGGTGCTCATCGCGGCCTTCGTCGCGCTGCCTCGCCTCGGCGTCGAGCTCACCGCGGCCGTGGCGAGCTCGACCAACGTCGCCGTCGCCCTCGGGGCGTGGCTGCTGGCGGGGCGCGTGCCGCGCGTGGCGGTCGCGGCGCAGGCCGATCGAGTGGCCGCCGACGCGGACGCTGCGTCCCTGTCCTTTGGCGTCGCCGGGGCGGTCGCCGCGCTGACCGGGTTTTGCACGTTCGCCTTGGAGATCGCGTGGTTCCGGTCGCTGAGGGCGGCCTTTCAGAGCACCGCGGACAGCTTCGCCCTGGTGCTCGCGGCGGTGCTGATCGCGCTCGCGATCGGCGCCCGGGTGGCGGCGCGGGTGCCTGCGCGCCGGGGCGCGCTCAACGTCGCGCTGGCCCTCGCCGCGACCCTGGTGCTGCTGGCCACGCCCGTCATCGAGCGCCTCGATCAATGGGTGCCCGACGCGACGAGTTGGTTCGGGCTGCTCGAGGTGCGGGCGGCCTGGGCGTTGGGGGTCCTGGGCCCGCCGATGCTGGCGCTGGGCGTCGCGCTGCCCTGGCTGCTCGAGCAGCAGCACGACCCGCGCCGGGTGGGGCGGCTGTATGCGTTGAACACGCTCGGCGCGATGGCGGGATCGCTCAGCGCGGCCTGGGTGTGGCTGCCCGCCTTCGGCTTCGCGCGCACCGCCTGGTTGGCCGGGGGCCTCTTGGGGGTCATGGCCGTGGTGCTGGCGCGGGGGGCGCGTCACCGGGCCCTGGTCGCGGCGCCGCTGTGCGTGGCCGCGCTGGTCGCGGTGGCACTGCAGCGCGACGTCGGGCGCATGCGCGCCTTCGGGCCGGGGCTCGGCGCGCACACGGTGCTCGCGTCCCAGGACGGGCCGGACGTGACGGTGGCCGTCGTCGAGGACGCGCACGGTGAGCGCGACCTGATCATCGATGGCTTCCAGACGGCCGGGGAGGAGGCCGAGGGACACTACATGGCCTGGATGGGTCGCCTGCCCATGCTGCTGCACCCCGATCCGCGCGACGCGTTGGTCATCTGTTTCGGCACGGGTCAGACGGCCAACGCGGTGCGGCAGGAGGGGGTGGAGCGCCTCGACGTGGTCGACGTCAGCGCCGAGGTGTTGAGCATGCACGCGTGGTTCAGGTCCAACCAGGGTGTGTTGGACGACCCGCGGGTCCGGGCGCACGTGATGGACGGCCGCGCCTGGCTGCGCCGTACGGAGCGTCGCTACGACGTGATCACGCTCGAGCCCATGGCGCCCCACTTCGCCGGCACCAACGCGCTCTACAGCAAAGAGTTCTACGCCCTGGCGGCCGCGCGGCTGCGACCCGGTGGGGTGGTGGCGCAGTGGGTGCCCTTCCACATCTTGTCGCCCGAGGACGCGGTCGGCATCGCGGCAGCCTTCGTGGCCAGCTTCCCCGACGCCGGGCTGTGGGTCGATCCCCGGGATCGCACCGGCATCCTGGTCGGCGGGATCGGGCCGATCGACTGGGGTTGGCCCGGGCTCGACCGCGCGCGGCCGGGCCGCAACGAGTCGCCGGCGACCGTGCGCGGCGCCCTTGCGCTCGGCCCGGCCGGGACTCGACACTACGCCGCGCTGGGTGACGCCGTGACCGACGACAACCAGGAGCTCGCGTACGGCCCGGGCCGACGCGGCATCTGGCGCCTGGGCAGCACCGAGGCCGCACACGTGGCCAACCTGGCGCTCATCGAGAGCGTGGCCGCCGAGGCGAGGGACGCCGGCCTCCACGGCGGCGCCGGATCGCCCCCCACCTCGGGGGGCGCACCCACGTTGGAGACAGGACCCGATGATCGAGATCCGTGAAGTCACCGTGCGCTATGGCTCGACGGTGGCGGTCGACGACGTCACGCTCACCGTCCCCGACGGCGCCCTGTACGGACTGCTCGGCCCCAACGGTGCCGGCAAGACATCGACGATCTCGTGCATCGCGGGGCTCGTCGAGCCGGCGGCCGGCCAGATCGTCGTGGGCGGGATCGACGTGCGCCAGCAGCCCGAGGAGGCGCGTCGGCGGCTGGGTCTCGTGCCGCAGACGCTGGCGCTGTACCCGACGCTGAGCGTCGTGCAGAACCTGCGCTTCTTCGGCGCGCTCTTCGGCCTCCTGGGCGCGCGGTCCAAGGATCGCGTGGACTGGGGACTCGCGCTCGCTCAGCTCGAGGGCCGGGCCGAGGCAAGGGTGGACCAGCTCTCGGGCGGGATGAAGCGAAGGCTCAACCTCGCCTGCGCGTTGCTCCACGATCCGGCGGTCATCCTGTGCGACGAGCCCACC
>CALBMW010001001.1 GCA_937896275.1 uncultured Myxococcales bacterium | reverse complement strand
CGCCGATGAGCTGCGCGTCGCCGGCGTCGATGAAGCTGCCCTGGTCGGCCGCGACCACCACGTTGGTCCAGCGACCGTTGACCAGCTTGGCGCTCCGCCACCGCTTCAGGCCGCCGCCCAGCTTGGCGTAGATCTCCCCGTCCCAGTTCGTCCCGAGTGAGCCGGTGTACTCGTTGGTGAAGGACCCCTTGCTGGCGCTGGCCGACTCCCACTTGCCCTGACGGCGGGGCATCGAGCCGCTGACCAGCTCGACCTGGAAGGCGTCCTCGGACTGCTTCTCGACGTGCTTGACCACCAGGGTGTGGCCGATGCCGCGGCGCTGCCAACGCTCGATGAGACCATCACCGGCGCGGATCGCCTCGGGCTTCAGGTTGAACGTGTTCTTGGGGTCGGCCAGGTTCATCGAGCCGAAGTAGCTGAGCGCGAAGATCATGAAGTAGCCGACGCGCTTGTTCAGGAAGAGCTCGTCGAAGTAGGCCCCGGCCCGCGCGCCCTCGAACAGGGCGGGCTGGAAGTCATCCTGGCTGCCGCCCAGCTTGCGCCCGCGCAGGCGGCTGTCCGTGGGCCAACCCTCCGCCTCCCAGCGATCGGCGAGGTTGCTGAAGTCCTTGTAGTTCGTCTTGAAGTCCGGCGAGTTGGCGTACTTGCCGTTGGCCGTGCGGAAGCCGAAGTGGCCCAGATACAGGCGGTTGCCCCGCCCGTCGGTGGCCTCGAGGAAGAAGGGCAGGTGGTACCAGCTCGCGAAGGTGGCGCGCAGGAAGATCATCGTCTCGGCGCACTCGACCGCGGGCGCCGGGAGCGTCTTGCCGTAAGGGGTGCGCATCTCGTAGGTCTTGAAGTAGCTCTGGGAGTCGACCTTGGGCATCGAGTCGACCCACAGCGCGTACTTGGCGTTCCAGTCGAGGCCGGAGTCAGCCTCCCAGGCCACGCCGGCCTTCTTGGCGGCGGCGGTGGCGGTGTCCTCCCAGGCGTTGGTGACCTCCCACACCGCGGTGCTCGACCGGTCGGCGCTCTCCGCCAGGCCCAGGGCGCCGCGCAGGTTGTCCTCCTTGGCGTCGGCCTCGGCGGCGGGGTCGAAGAGCGCCTTGCCGAGCTCGGGATCCTCGGTGCCGAGGGCCAGGCCCTCATCATCGGGGCTCTGTGTGTCGTCGGTGCCGCAGCCGGCGGCGAAGCCCGCGACCAGCACGGCCAGCAGCGAGAGGCGGAAGGGGTTGGCGCGCATCGGGCTCCTCCACGGTCGAACCAAGGGTCTCGAGTGTATCCATTTCCGTCGTGGTTTCAACGACGGGACCGTGCCGGGCCGAGCAAGGCCCATGCCACCCGCACGACACCGCGCCCCGCGCCTCGGCGGTCAGGCCGCTGGCTTGCGCGGTTGCCAACCGGCGGGCGGGCCCGCCACGCCCGACGTCGACATGATGACCGGCGGCCTTGTACCCTGCGCCGCAACGGGGATGGGGGATCCTGCATGACCGTGCGATGGGTTGGGGTGGCGGCGATCGGGCTGGCGGCCGCGGTGCTGTCGGTGATGGCGGGTGCGTCGGTGGCGCGGGCCCAGGACTGCGTGCCGTCGGGCCCCGAGGTCTGCGACGGCCTCGACAACGACTGTGATCTGTCCTTCGACGAGGACACCCCTGGATCCGGCCAGCGCTGCGACACCGCGCAGAGTGGCATCTGCGCCGACGGCCTCACGTCCTGCATCGGCGGCGTGCAGATCTGCAGCCGCGTCAACGACCCCGTGGCCGAGCTGTGCGACGGCATCGACAACGACTGCGACGGCGAGGTCGACGACGGCAACCCCGAGGGGCGTCGCCCTTGCGAGACGGACGAGCCGGGGGACTGCCGCGCCGGGCTCACGCGGTGCCTGGCGGGCGCCGTGCTGTGCGTCCGCCGCAGCGAACCGGGCCCCGAGCAGTGCGACGCCCGCGACAACAACTGCGACGGCAACACCGACGAGGGCAACCCCGGCGGCGGCGTCGCCTGCAACACGAACGAGGTGGGCACCTGCGCCGAGGGGCGCACCCGGTGCGTCGCGGGCGGCCTGCTGTGCATTCGCACCGTCGATCCGGGCATCGAGCTCTGCGACAACGTCGACAACGACTGCGACGGCAGCGTCGACGAGGGCAACCCGGGCGAGAACGCGGGCTGCGTGGTGGACGGCGCGGTCGGCCAGTGCGGCGTCGGCCTGACCCGCTGCACCGAGGGCGGCCTGCGCTGCAACCCATTGGTGCTGCCGGGCGCCGAGATCGAGATCTGCGACGGCCTCGACAATGACTGCGACGGCCTCTTCGACGAGCAGGTGCAGAGCCCCCAGCCGGGCGTCATCCCCGAGGTCGGCGACGCCTGCGACGCGGGCTGCGGGCCGGGACAGATCATCTGCAGCCTGGGGCGCCTGCGCTGCGACGGCCCCTCCACCGGGCAGCCCGAGAGCTGCAACGGGGCGGATGACGACTGCGACGGCGTGGTCGACGAGACAGCGCCGGGCCAGGGCGACGACTGCGCCACCGGCCTCGACGGTGTGTGCGGCACGGGCACCACGCGCTGCCTCGAGGGGCGCCTGCAGTGCGTGGGCGTCTTCGCCCTCGACGTTCAGCGGAACGCCCCCGAATTGTGCGACGGCGAGGACAACAACTGCGACGGCAACTTCGACGAGGGCAACCCGGGCGGCGGCTTCGAGTGCCTGACCGCCCAGCTTGGCGTGTGCGCCGCCGGCCGCACCGCCTGCGCCAACGCCCAGACCATCTGCCGCGCCGTGCGGCAGGCCTCGCCCGAGGTATGCGACGGCCTCGACAACAACTGCAACGGTCAGGCGGACGAGCAGAACCCCGGCGGCGGCGTGCCCTGCGAGACCGGCGACGCGGGCGTGTGCGCCGAGGGCGTCCTCAACTGCCGCGAGAGCGCGCTCGCCTGCGACGCGCTCAACATCGCCAGCGACGAGATCTGCGACGGCCTCGACAACGACTGCGACGGCACCATCGACGAGGAGAACCCAGGGGGTGGCGAGCCCTGCGACACCGGCGCGCGCGGCGTCTGCGCCCAGGGCGCCCGCACCTGCGTGGACGGGGCGCTGGCCTGCGTGCAGACCCAACGGCCCGCCGACGAGGCCTGCGACGGGCGCGACAACGACTGCGACGGGCAGGTCGACGAGGCCGATCCTCGTGTGGATCGCCCCTGCCAGACGGGAAGGCCCGGCGCCTGCGCCCCCGGCATCAACCGCTGCCAGGGCGGGCTGCTGGTGTGTCAGCCCGAGGCCCAACCGGCCGGTCAGGATCAGTGCGACGGCGTCGACGAGGACTGCGACGGCATGGTGGACGAGGGCAACCCCGGCGGCGGCATCGGCTGCGCCGTCGAGGGCGCCCAGGGCCTGTGCTCGCTCGGTGAGACCCTGTGCGTCGAGGGCGGGCTCATCTGCGGCGGCAACCCGCGGCCCACCGCCGAGTCCTGCGACAGCCGAGACAACGACTGCGACGGGGCCGTCGACGAGGGGAACCCGGACGGGGGCGCCGAGTGCCCGACAGGGCTGCCGGGCGCCTGCGCCACGGGGCTCGAGATCTGCCAGGACGGCGCCCTGACCTGCAGCCAGACGGTCGATCCGGCCACCGAGGCCTGCGACGGCATCGACAACGACTGCGACGGCGCGGTGGACGAGGGCGACTTCACCACCGAGATGCCCTGCGCCACGGGCGGCACGGGCCCCTGCGCGCTGGGCCACCTGGAGTGCATCGACGGCGCCCTGGCCTGCATCGACGACGGCGAGCCCGGCGTCGAGTCCTGCAACGAGGTGGACGACGACTGCGACGGGCTCGTCGACGAGGGCTTCCTCAACGACTGCGGGCTCTGCGGCGAGTTGGGCTGCGAGACCTGCAACGCCGTCGACGACGACTGCGACGGCGACACGGACGAGGGCGTGCTGTGCGAGGCCGAGCAGGTCTGCGTGCGGGGGCACTGCGTCGATCGGTGCGCGGGCAACGAGTGCACCGCCGCCGACGAGATCTGCGTTCAGGGCGGCTG
>CALBMW010001000.1 GCA_937896275.1 uncultured Myxococcales bacterium | reverse complement strand
CCTCGAGCAGGGCGGCGTCGGGGCCGAGGGCCAGCGCCAGATCGGCGCGCGCGGCGGCGCGGGTGCGGGTGGTGACGTCGGTGACGCCGGGCCAGGCGCGCACGCCGGTCGCCGCCGCCTCGAGCCCCTCGATCGGCACGTCGTCGGCGAAGAACGCGATGATCCGCGCCTCGTCCTGCCAGCGCGCCGCGATCCGGTCGACGTTGCGCAAGACCGTCAGCAGCGCCGCCAGCACCAGCATCGCCACGGCGATCGTGCTGATGGCCACCAACTGCATCACCGGCGACTGCCGGATCGACTGGGCGGCCTTGACGACGAAGTAGCGGATCCAGCGCCCCATCAGCCGGTGTCGCCCACCACGCGACCGTCGCGCAACGTGACCACGCGCTTCTTGAAGGCCTGCATGACCAGGGGATCGTGGGTCGCCACCAGCACCGTGGTGCCGCGGGTGTTGGCGTCCTCGAGCAGCCGCATGATGGCGAAGGTGCGCTCGGGATCGAGGTTGCCGGTAGGCTCGTCGGCCAGCAGCACCTGCGGCTCGTTCACCAGGGCGCGCGCGATCGCCACCCGCTGCTGCTCGCCGCCGGACAGCCGCGTGGGCACCAGGTGCATCTTGTCGCCCAGCCCCACCAAACGCAGCATGCGCGTCACCCGCAGCCTGATGTCGCGCGTGGGCGTTCCGAGCACCTCCAATGAAAACGCCACGTTATCGAACACGGACCGCCGCGGGAGCAGCTTGAAGTCCTGGAACACCACCCCGATGTTGCGCCGAAGGAAGGGCACCGACGCGCGCCGGATGCGGTGCACGTTCAGTCCCCCGACGATGATCTGCCCCTTGGTGGGCTGCTCTGCGGCGAACAGCAACTTCAACAGCGTGGACTTGCCCGCGCCCGAGGGGCCGGCCAGGAAGACGAACTCGGCCTTGTCGAGCCGCAGCGACACGTCGTCGAGCGCCCGCGCGTCGCGGGTGTACTGCTTGGTGACGTGGAACATCTGCAGCATCGGGGGCCTCGAGCGCGGGCGGAGAGCCCGGCCAGTCAGGGCGAGCCGGCCACGCCAATCACCGGGAGCCCGTCACTCGTCGTCGAGCAGGTGCGTCAGCAGCACCGAGTTCAGCGGCTGCCCGCTCAGCAGATCGGTCGGGAAGAGGCACTCCGCCTCGGCAGCCTGCGTCGCGGGGACCGGGGCGTCCATCGTCATGCTCTCGTCCTCGATCAGGTGCACATCGACCGAGCTGAGGAGGGAGCCGTCGTCGTCGAAGGCGGGGCGCGCCGGGGGCAGGTTGGTCTGCACCGGCAGCAGCAGCGGGGCGGCCTCGCGCACGGGCCGCGAGGGCGGGCTCGTCGGCAAGGAGGCGACCCTCGCGTCGGCCCCCCCGGGGATGGCGCTCGGGACCTTCTTGGCGCGCGCCAGCGGGATGTCCCCCTGGGTGGGGCCGGGCGTCCCCTTCTCGGCCTCGTCGAAGGCGCCGCTCATCAGCGCCTGCAGCGTCTCGCGGTGCTGCGTGCGCATCAGGCTGCGCACGTGCTCCTCGATGTCCTCGCGGCCCAGGGCGTCCTCATAGGTCGTCTTGCGGCTGCCGATGATGCTGCCGCCGATGAAGACGTGGGTGAAGAGCACCGGATTGGATTGCCCGGAGTCCTCGGTCTGGATGTGGAAGGTCTTGCCGCGGATCCGATGATCCGTGTTGATGCCGAGGATCATGCGCCCCCCTCGTCGAACAGATCGACGTGCTCCAGGCTCAGCGCCGGGCCCCCCCAGAAGCGCGACCCCACCTCGCCCACGCGCTCCGGGGCGTCGGTGACGAAGAACCGGTGGCGCGCCGGGCCCGCCGCCCGCCGCAGCCCCGCGCGGTCGAGCAACTCGAGCACCTCGGCCGCCACCGCCGTAGCCGAGTCGACGATCGCGACGTGCTCGCCCACGATCTCGGCGGCGACCTCTTCGAGCACCCCCCGCAGCAGCGGATAGTGCGTGCAGCCCAGGATGAGCGTGTCGACCCCGCTGCCCGCCAGCGGCGCCAGGTACTCGCGCGCGACCTGCAGCGTCACGGGGTGGCGCTCCCAACCCTCCTCGACGAGCGGCACGAAGAGCGGGCACGCGATTTGATACACCGTGCGTCGCGGCGCCACCTCGTGGATCGCGTTGAGGTAGGCGTCCGACCGCACCGTGCCCGGCGTGCCCAGCACCGCGATCGGCCCCCCCCGCGAGGCCGCCAGCGCCGCGCGGGCCCCGGGCCGGATCACCCCCAGCGTGGGCAGCGTGCCGCCGTCGGTCAGCCCGCCCAGCGCGTGGGCCGAGACCGTGTTGCACGCCACGACCACCGCCTTCACCCCGTGGCTCGCCAAGAACGCCACGTTCTTGCGGGCGTAGCGCACCACCGTCGCCGGCGATCGCGTCCCGTAGGGCACGCGCGCGGTGTCGCCCAGGTAGAAGAGGTGTTCGTCGGGCAGCGCGGCGGCGATGGCGGCCGCCACGGTGAGGCCGCCCAGACCGGAGTCGAAGATGCCGATCGGGGCTTCGGAGGACGCTGAGCGGTGCTGCATAGGCCCCGACCCTAGAGAGGATCGGGGTGGGCGGTCAACGGCCGCGGCCGGTCACCGGCAGAAGGTCACGCCGACCTTCTGCCGCACCCTCTGCCCGCCGATCGACGGGTAGTCCAGGGTCAAGTCGACCGTGCCCAGCGAGGGCGGCCGCGGGACGTCCGCCTCGAGCGGCGGCCCGTTGTCGGACAGCGTGAAGAAGACTGGCTGTGCGATGGGGCGCTCGGGGAAGACCGCTCGATCGTCGAAGTTGTAGCAGTGCTGCCCCTCGAGGTCGATCGTCGGGAAGCCCTCCGGCATCAGCGAGGCGCCCACCGCGGCGACGGTGACATGGGCGTCGTCCTGGGCGTCGACGCAGTTGCCATTGTCGTCGGCCCAGCGCGCGCTCACGCGGACGATGCCGCCGCCGTCGATGTAGAACGCCCGACCGACCGGGCAGTCTCCGTTGATGGGCGCGTTGAGGTTGCACGCGCCGGCCACGCACTCCACGGCCAACTCAGGCGCGTTCGCGCGGCCGACCCAGAGGACCGTCGTGGAGACCCAGATCTCGGTGTCCGCGTCCCACGTCTCGTTGGCGGGCGTCCAGAAGCCGTCGTTGTCGGCGTCGCGGAACTCCTCGCGCGCGCAGGCATCGTCGCGGTCGCTGCAGGGTTCACCGTCGTCCTGCCAGGTGCCGTCGTCGTTGATGTCGATGAAGGGGTCGGGCAGATCGTCGCTGGGCTCGAGCAGGTCGAGGCCGTCCGCGTAGATGCCGTCGCCATCCAGATCGGTGAAGGACTCCTCGCCGCGCGTGACCGCGACGATCCGTACCAGCCCGTCGCGCGGGTTGTAGTCGGTCCCGTAGCCGGCGGCCGCCTCGTAGGGCAGCGGCTGGGTGTCGTAGGGGGCAGGCGGGCCGATGAACAGCGTGGTGCCCACGAGGCCGCTGCCGTCCTCGGGCACGGTCGCCACCTGATCCACCGTACCGGCCTCGGCCAGGAAGAAGACCTGGGTGCTCTTGTCGACGCGGCCGTTGACGCGGTCGCCCAACTGCACGGTGCAGTTGACGCCCTCGCCCTGCCCGAACAGCCAGCGCACGGGCGAGATGCGGCTCGTGAAGGCCGGGATGATCGGGTACTGGCACAAGAAGTTCATGCCCCGAAGGCTGGGGATGCCCGCGCGGATGGTGATCACCTGGCTGCGATCCTCCTCGGTCTCGTCCCGGTAGTGCGCCCGGGCCGTCACGTTGACCACGCCCGGCGTTCCGCCCGCCACCAACCGCACCGAGGCGATCCCATCGGGGCGCGTGCGCGCGTCGATGGCCTCGATGTCCACGTTGGGCGGCACCCGGTCGGGCAGCGCGAAGTCCACCGGCACGTTGCCCACCGGCTCGCCGTTCTCGGTCACCAGGAAGTCGAGCTTGATGCTGAACGGGCAGCCCAGGCCGGAGCCGCGGATGCAGATCTCGGCCTCTTCGTCGGCCACGCGCTGATAGTTGATGCCCCAGTTGGGCGGCGGCGGCTCCGAGTCGGGCCCCACGTCGGCGTCGCTGCCCATGCCGGCGTCGGTCGGCGCCGCGTCGCCCGCGTCCGCGCCGAAGTCCTCGACCGGCGCGCCGCACTGCGCCTCGTAATTCGCCTTGCTGACGCAGCGCACCGGGAACCCCCGGGTGGCCAGGTTGCGCAGGGTCGCGGCCGGCTCGGTGCCGCCCGCCATGTAGTCCTTGACGCGCACGTGCAGGGTGACGGTGCCCTGCGAGGTGCAGAAGAACTCGTCGCGCGCCGAGCGCCCGTTGAAGGGGATCGGGCCGCTGACGCTCTCGCCCGACGAGGTGAAGCGCCCGCCGGTGCCGCCGCTGCCGTCGGCCTCGTCCCCACCCAGGAAGAACTCGGCGGTGGTCTCGGCGGTGAGCAGGCCGCCCGAGTTACGGGGGTCGTTGCCCGTCGCGACGACCCCCACGGTGAGGAAGGTGCCGTCCGCCAGCTGGTCGGGCGTGGGCACCGGCAGGAGGTTCGTCTGGCACCGGCTCGTCGCGACGACGCTCACCGAGGGCGAGGACGGCGTGGGGCTCACGTTGCTGTCCTTGCAACCAAAGCCGCCCGCCGACACGAGCAGGCAGCCCAGGAGCGCCCACCTTCCAAGCTGCGACTGCGCAGACCTCATGAAGTCCCTCCAAACGGTGCCGGACGCGGTGACCTCGACGCTCGAGCGCTCGTGGCACCCCCCCGCGGCAAGGCTACAGAGCCCCCGGAAAGGGTGTCAACTTCCGCGCCGGGGCCCGAGGGAAGTGGCCGCATAATGTCACAAGTCTCCGAGATCCCGAGAGAAATCGTCCGCCGCGTCCAGCCTGAACAGGGCCCCGTCCAGCGGGGCCTGGCGGCGCCGCCAAACGCGCCGCTGGGTGCTGAGGTCGTAAGCCAGCAGCACCGTTCGCCCCGCCGCGTCGCTGACCAGCGCGTACACCAGGTCGCCGCGCGCGTCGACGTCCACCACGGCGTTCTCGATGGGCAGCACCTGCTGGGCGCCGCGCGCGCGCCTCGGATCGCCGACGGGCAGGTCGAAGCGGCTGGGGTCGAGCACCGAGACGTAGTCCGTGTACTGGTGGCGCACGACCAGCCGCCGACCCGCCCACACCATGCGCTCGTTGCGCGGGCTGAAGTCGCCGGCGAGGCCGATCAGGTTCACCGCGTCCGTCGCCGGCGCCCAGCCGGTGCGTACGACCGCGTTCAGGTTGCGGCAGCCGAAGTAGATCCAGTCGTCGTCGGCCACGACGTCGGCGGGCAGGCAGCCGGGATCGGTCGCGAGCAGGCGCCCCGACAGGGCCCCGCGGGCGAGGTCGAGCGACACCACCAGCCCGTCCCGGGTTCGCGTCGTGAGGACGCCGGTGTTCCCCGCCACGGCCAGGTGGCTGGGGCGCTCGATGTCGTCGGGCAGGCTGATCTCGCGCAGCGGCGCCTGGCCCAGCGGATCGCTGAAGAAGAGGCGCGCGACGCCTCGCATGGGCACCCACACGCCGTCGACCGCCGCCACCGGCTCGCCCGGCGCCGCGTCGGCGGGAAGCTCGCGCTCCACCACGCCCTGCCCGGGCGCGGCGATGACGAGCAGGGGCGCCCGCCCCGGTGGCCGGAAGGTCGCGTAGAGCACGCCGGCGCGCACGGTGTAGCCGACCAACTCCCCCGGCCCGACGAGGGGGATCTCGACCCCGGTCGGATCGCCGGTGCCCAGGTCGATCTGCGCGACCGTGCCGTTGGCCGGGTAGAACAGGTAGCCCACCTCGCCCGCCGCCTGCACCGCGCGCAGCACCTCGACGCGGTGGACGCCGTCGCTGACGCTCAGCCTGAACAGGTAGCGGCCCGGCGCGCCCGGCGTGAAGGCGGCGGCGACGCCCGAGGTCGTGAAACGCTCGCCGCTGCCGAAGGGCGGCTGCACCAGGGTCCAGGTGTACTGGAGGCCGCCGGGGCCGCGCTCGTCGCGCGAACGCGCGGCGCTCATGCGCACCGTCTCGCCCACCCGCACGCGCGCCGCGCTCAGGTCGAACTCGGCCACGGGCGGCTGGTCCTCGCCGCCACCGGGCCCGCCGTCCGACGCCTCGACGGCGCCATCCTCTGGGTCGGACGCGCCGCCGTCTGACATGGGGCCCGCGTCCCGCGTGTCGCCCCCGTCCGCCCGCGCGACCACCCCGCCGTCGCCCGCGTCCCCGACCCCCGCGTCCTCGTCGTCGGCGCCCTGCTCGTTGACCCACACGTTGACCAGATCGGGGCCCGAGGTCGCGATCCGGTCGGTCACCTGCAGCGCGAAGATGTAGAGGCCCGATCCCTCCAGCGCGACGACGGGGCTGGGCGCGCGGCGCTGGGCCGCGCTCAGCGAGAGCGGCGTCGGCGCCCGCACCACCGACCAGCGCCAGCCGAGCGCGTCGCCGTCCGGGTCGTGGCTCTCGGTGCCGTCGAGCTTGACGAAGGCCTCGCCGCCGCGCCGGACCACCCGCAGATCGCGGCCGGCCTGCGCCACGGGCGCGCGGTTCGACAGGTCCTCCGGCCCGC
>CALBMW010000999.1 GCA_937896275.1 uncultured Myxococcales bacterium | reverse complement strand
CGAGGGCCCAGGCACAGCGGACCGCGAGGGCGGCGCGGTAGAGGGCGTGGCCGAGCGCGGCGGCGTCACGCGGCGGGGGCGGGCCGGCGGCAGCCTCGGCGCGGGCTGCGTCGAGCTCGGCGCGTACCCTGGCCAGGTCGACGCTGCGCTGGGCGCGCGACTCGCGAGCGCGCAGCGTGTCGCGTAGATCCTCGAGGTGGTCGGCGGCCTGCTCGACCGCGTCCTGCCACGCCGCCACCCAGTCGGGCAGGCTGCTCCCGGGGGGCGGCGCGAAGGGCAGGCTCACGGGGCTGCTCAGCCCCAGCGGCGGCAGGGCGGCCTCGAGCTTCGGGAGGATCACCTGCCGCAGGTGGCGCGCCTGTTCGAGCACGTTGGGGAGCGCCTCGGTCTTGCCGCCCTCGAGCAGGCGCTGCAGGCGCTGGACGCGCGCCAGGGCCTTCTTCTGCTGGCGCCGCGCGGCGCTCAGGGCCTCGACATCGTCCGTCGGTGCGTCGCCGGCGGGGGCCTCGGCGAGGCGGCGAGACAGGACCTCGGCGCGCGCGGCGGCGCGGCGGCCGGCCCAGCAGGGCTCCATCGCGATCCGCTGGGCGTCGCGGGCGGCGCGGAAGGCCTCGAGGGTGACGCCCAGCGCGCCGGCCGCGGGCTCGGGCTGCGCCTCGATCCACGCGTGAGCCGCGCGCAGCGTCGCCGCGCCCACGGTGCTGGTGACCGCCTGGCTGCCCAGTCGCAGGCCCAGCGGCAGGCCGCCACCCTCCGCCCCGAGGGGCTCCAGCACGTTGTCCACCGCGCGGTTGTTGGTGCTGGTCACGACGAGCTGGTCGACGCCCATGCCGCGGCCGTCCGCCAGGCCCTCGACGCGGTCGACCAGCAGCCCCGCCGCCAGGTCGAGGATGAGAGCCGTCTTGCCCGTGCCGGGCGGCCCTTGCACGGCCGTCAGGTTCGAGCCCAGGAAGCGCTCGGCGGCGATCTGCTGATCGGTCGTCAGCCCGTGGGCCGCGCGGTGCCCGCGGTGCGGGGCCCAGCCGTCCGGGCCGTGGGCGCCGCTGACGAAGCGCCACAGCGGCGTCTCGGCGCCCCAGGGCGGGGTGCCCGGCGGGTGGCTCAACAGGGTGCGCAGCTCCCTCTGAAGGTGGAAGGTCGCGAAGACCTGGCTGCCGTCGTAGCAGAGGGCCACCGGGTAGGCCGCCGCCGAGCCCGGGCCGAGGCGTCCCCGCAGGGCATGAAAGAGCCCGTCGAGGTCGATCTCACCGGCCGCTTCGGTGGTCGCCTCGTCGTCGCGCAGCAGCGCGGTGAGGGCCTGCACCATCCCCGCAGGCGTGCCGCCGCCGACCTTGCGCCGCGCCACGAAGAACTCGCTCAGGGCCTCGCTCTCGACGCGCAGCGTGGCGCCCAGCAGCCGCGTGTCCACGGCGTAGGGCAGCAGATCGGCGTCGGGCGCCTCGTCATCGGCGAGGCTGAGGCGCACCTGCACCGGCGGAGGGGGCTGGGCGCCTGCGCGCCGCGCCTTGGAGTTCGGCGGCTCGAAGCGCTCCCCGTCGGCGTTCAGCCAGTCGAGGATGACCCTGAAACGCAGCAGCGGTACCAGCTCGTCGGTCCGTGGGAAGTGGACCACCGGGAACCCCACCAGCCAGGTGCCGGCGTCGTCGTCCCCCTGGCCGCGCGCCGCGGCGCGTTCGCGGCGGTAGACCCCGCGCAACCACGTGCCGAAGAGCGCGCCCCGCTCGGGGTCCAGATCCTGGACGAGGGTGGCAGGCGACTGCCCCAGGAAGCCGCGGGTCGGGGCGTCCGTGGGCAGCTTGAAGTAGGTCGGCCCCGGCACCGGGTGCAGCAGATCGACGGGGGGCAGCGGGCCGGCCGAGGGGCGGCGCGCCTTGGGGCGCGTGTCGAGGGCCTCCTCGAAGCGCAGGACCGCCAGCCAGTACCGCAGGAGCTGGGCGATCTCGGCGCCGCTGAGCGGGGGGGTTGCCATCGGCCTGTTGTGACCGGTCGGGGGCGCCCGTGCAAGCGGCGGGTTGGGCCCGCCGGGTCGGGGGCCGCGTGGTTCAACGCGACGCGGCGGCTGCCCTACATCTTACCCGCCAAGGCGCCGCACCACGTCCGCCCTGAGCCGCTGGGCAGCGTCGAGATCGGGTCGCTTCGCGAGCACCGCGTCCACGTGCCGCAGCGCCTCCTCGTCACGCCCGAGGTCGTGCACGACGACCGCCAGGTTGAAGAGCAGCGATGGGGCGCCCGGGCGCAGGGCCAGGGCCTGCCGGTAGCAGCGCTCGGCCTCGGGGTAGCGCTGCTTCACCCGCAGGGCGAGGCCGGCGTTGTTGAGCAGCGTGGGCTTGTTGGGCAGCGAGTCGGGCAGGCTGTTGAGGCCCATCAGCGCTTCGTCCAGCTTGCCCAGGCGGAGCAGCTTCTCGACCTTGTCGCCGCTCATCCCGTCGCCGACGAGCAGGCGCCACATGGCCTCGCGCGCCTCCTCGAGGCCGGCCTCGTGCAGCAGGCGGTCGAGCACCGGCGCCTCGTGCGGCTCGATCCCGCGACCCTCGTGGTAGGTGCGCAGGACCTCCTCGATGTCGGGCCGCCCGCGGGACCGCGCCAGCAGCGCCGCGAGCACCCGCAGCCGCATCAGGGCCTCGGGTTCGAGGCCCGTCTCCCACGCGGCATCGGGGGGCAGCACGGCCCGCAGCGCGTCCACGTCGATGCCGCGCAACACCTCGAGCACGGGCCCGAACTCGTCGCGGAGTTGCAGCAGGCGCACGTGGTCGACCGCATCGACCACCGCCGGCTCCAGCAGGCCCGGTGTCAAGGGTGGCCCGTGCTGCGGCGCGTCGTCGGCCAGCAGCGCGCGCAGTCGATCCTGGTCGACCGCGAAGTGGTGGGGCAGGGCGCCGTCCTCCAGCAGCGCGCGCAGGCGATCTTGGTCCACCCGCTCGTCGCGCAGCAGCGGTGGCAGCGCCTCCACGACCCAGCGAACGGCGTCGAGCGGCTCGTCGGCCGCCCGCCGCGCCACGCGCAGCCGCTGCGCCAGGGCGATCATCCGCTGCCGCCAGCCGCGGGTGAGCCCCACGCGCCACAGCTCCGGATCGGCGCGCAGCAGATCGGGCGCGCGGCGCACCAGCTCGCGTCGGGAGCGCGCCTCGCCCGCAGCATCCAGCGTCGCCAGCTCGGCGTGCAGGGCGTCCCACGTGATCGGCGTCCGCAGCACCGCGGCCGCGCCGAGCTGCAGCGCCTGGCGCAGCGCGTCGCCGGCCCAGGCCTGCTCGAAGACGAAGACGGGCGGTGAGGCCGGCCGCTGCTTGAGTTCCCAGGCGCAGCGGAGCGCCCCGTGGTCTCGGAGCCGCCAGTGCATCACGACAGCGGCGGGCGCGGTCGCGAGCCCGTCGAGTCGCGCCGCGAGCTTCTCGGCGGACCGCACCAGCACGACCTCGGCGTTGCCCCCGCCTTCGACGGCGCGTTTCACCGCCAGCAGGGTGCCGGCGTCCTCGGCGAGCAGCACCAGCAGAGGGCGCACGCGGACCTCACGGGAAACGGTCAGGGCGAGATCAGAACCCGCCGCAGAGGCCCGCGCGGTTGACGCGGTTCACCCCGCCGAGGGGCGTGAGAACGGGACCGGGGTACGTGATGTCGACGACGTCCCAGGTGTCGTCGATGTCGCTCAGGTGGACCGGCCCGTAGCTGCCGATCACGTTGCCGAACTCCAGCACCTCGATCGTCACGTCAGGATCGTCGCCGCTGTGGTCGGCCCAGTAGTGGGCCAGCACGCGGTAGGTCCCCGCGACCGGCGCCTCGAGGTTCATGTTCTCGGGCCCGAAGCCGTCGACGTCGTCCACGTCGAGGAAGGGATCATCCCGAAAGTCGTTTGGATCCGACCAGTTGGGGTTCGGGTTGCTGAAGTAGCAGTCGCCGTCGCAGGTCCAGATCTGCCCGTTGGGGGCCAGCAGGTGCAGGTCGACGTCGGTGAGATCCGTGTCCCAGTGCATGCGCACGTGCAGGCCCACCTGCTCGAGCGGCGGCGGCGTGGCGATGGCGGTCACGTCGACCCGTTGCTGGGGGTTGGTGGCGTCGGTGCTGAAGATGTCCCAGTTGCCCGCCTCGAGCCCCGCGCGCCGCGGGCTGTAGCTGACGGTGATGGTGGCGCGCTGCTGCGGCGGCAGGTCGAGCGGGAAGGCCGGGGGGGCCACCAGATCGAAGGTGTCGGGCAGCGGGCCGAAGAAGGACATGCCGCGCCGGATGGCGTTGACGCGCACCGGTGCCTGGCCGCAGGAGATCAGATCGAAGCTCCGCATCGCGGAGCCGCCGCGGGCGACGGCGCCGAAGTCGAGGCGGTTGGGCACCACCTGCAGGCACGGCGCCTGGCCGCCCACCACCTTGTGCTGGCTCACGAGGCGCACCTCGACCGGCTCGGCGGCGGCGCGGTCGGTGCGCAGCGCGAGGGTGGCCTGGTCGTCGGCGATGTCGTCGGCGGTGTACTGCACGGTGAGATCGACGCCCTGTCCGGGCACCAGGCGCAGCGGCAGCGCGGGGGGATCGAGCACTTCGAAGGTGGGGGACGAGGTCTCGATGGCCGCGATGACCACCACGTCGTCGCCGCGGTTCTCGGCCCGGGCGCCGCGCAGCGACACCTCGCCGACCTCGGAGAACGAGAACACCAGCACGTCGGGCTCGGCGATGAGGCCGCCCGTCGAGCGCGGATCGGCGAGGCAGATGAGGGCGATGCAGATCCGGCCGGCGGGGCAGCCGCCGGTCTCGTCGCACCGCGTACCTTCGATGCAGCGGTCTTCGTGGCAGACCCGCGCCGCGCCGCAGTCCTCGTCCGTCGCGCACTCGGGGAGGGCGGCGGCGTCGGCGGTCGGGGTCGCCGCGTCATCCTCGGGACGCGGCGCCGCGGCGTCCGTCGGCGCGGCGGCGTCGGGCGTCGGCGTCGGCGCCCCGCCCAGGTCGTCCCCGAAGGCGCGGGGTCGGAAGGCGTCGGCGGACTGTGCGGCCGTGCCTTCGTCGCCAGCGCCGTCGTTGCACGCGACCAGGGCCAGCGCGGTGAGCGCGGTGAGCGCCGTGAGGGCGGTGCGAGCGCTGAGCGCGGTGCGCGTCTGTCGTGTCATCCAATCCTCCTGCCGAGCGGGCCGCTCATCTTGCATCACCGGGCCAGGGCCCGTCACGTCGGTGCTGAACGGCGTTCCCGAGATCGCTCGGACCCTGCTCACGAGCAGCCGAACACGATGTCCACCCGGCGTCCGCTTCGGACCGCCTCGCAGGCGTCGCCGTAGAAGGTGACCTGCTGGCGCGCGGCGTCGTAGTCCCAGCCGCCGGCGTGGGTGCGGTCGCGCTCGACGCGCTCGCCGTCCACGAAGGTCGACAGCCGCTCGGCGTCGGGCGGCGCCTCGCCCAGCGCGAAGTCGCAGGTGGTGACCTGGGCCGCGATGTCGGCCACCGCCGCGGCCAGCCCAGCGGGATCGTCCGCCTGGTAGTAGGGCGGATCCCCCGCCCGCGGCACCCCCCCCAGCGTCGCGAACTCGCTCAGCCGCGCGGGGCTCACCGCGCCGCCGAAGCCCACGACGAAGGTGCCGATGCCACGGTCGTCCCAGAGCGATCCGATGGTGGCCCGCGTGCCCGCGTTGCCGCCGCCGTCGCTGCAGCCCGCCTGCTGGCCGTCGGTGACCAGCATCAGCGACGCAGGTCGCTCGCCCAGCCCGAGCAGCGGATCGCCCGCGGCCTGCTGCACGCCCGTGTCGATGTTGGTGACGCACGGCCCATCGGGCCAGTTGACGTCGGCGTCGTCCCGCGAGGCCAACAGCACGTCGCGGATGCGCCCCGCGTTGCCGTCAGCCAGCGCCACGCTGATGTCCCCTTGGCGGCACGCGTTGCCGGCCCTGTCCGGGAACAGGATCAAGCCGAATCGGATCTGACCGTCGAAGGCCTCGAGCATGGCCACCAGCGCGTCGATGGCCGCGTGCCACTTGCGCACGCCGTTCACCTGCTGCCGCATCGAGCAGGATCGGTCGAGCACGATCATCAGATCGGGCACCACCCGTTGCGCCGCGAAGCGCTCGCCGCCGCACACGCTGCCGGGCGCGCACGCGCCACCCTCGCACACGTGATCGAGCGGGCAGTCGGCCGCCGCCGCGCAGGCGCCCTCGTCGAGGCACACGCGCGTCACGCTGCAGAACGCGCCGCCCGGGCACGCAGCCACGGCCGGCGCGTCGTCGTCGCAGTCGTCGTCGTTGTCGACGTAGCCGTCGGGCGCGACGCAGCCGGCCACCAGGCCGTCGGGATCGCCGAAGCCGTCGCCGTCGCGGTCGCGAAAGAAGAGCGCGTCGCCGGCGTGGTCGTCGATCGCGCCATTGCAGTCGTTGTCGACGCCGTCGCACCGCTCGCCGCGGTCGGGGTTGATGTCGGCGCGGATGTCGTTGCAGTCGCCGGGCGCTTCGGCGTAGCCGGCCGGGGGCTCGCAGGCCTCGACCGTGTCGCCCACGACGCCGAAGCCGTCACCGTCCGCGTCGCGGTAGTAGGTGCCGGCGACGCAGCCGTCCGCGTGCGGCCCATCGGACCCCGCGTCCCGGTCGCGCCCCCCGT
>CALBMW010000998.1 GCA_937896275.1 uncultured Myxococcales bacterium | reverse complement strand
GATGGGGCGGCTGGGTTACGAGCGCGCGCTGGTGCCGTGCGGCGGGGCCGACGAGGACGTCGCGCGGCACATGGACGAGATCAGCAACCTCGGGCCGACGGTGATGGCCGAGCTGCAGGCCGACGGTCGGG
The DNA here is from genome assembly GCA_937896275.1 of uncultured Myxococcales bacterium. GTDB lineage: Bacteria > Myxococcota_A > Bradymonadia > UBA7976 > UBA1532 > JACKDN01. Next base: position 3,748 of record CALBMW010000998.1, on the reverse strand, counting down.
TCGAGCAGTACACGATGCAGCCGGAGGACTTCGGGGTGCGTCGCGCGCGCTACGCAGAGGTGGCCGCGGCCGACACCTGTGAGGCCAACGCGCGCGTGGGCTTGCGCGTGCTGGCGGGGCGCGAGGGCGGCGCGCGACAGGATCTGCTGGCCATCAACGCGGCCGCCGGGTTGAAGCTCCTGGGGCGCGTGACCGACTGGGGCACGGGCGTGAGCCTGGCGCGCGAGGCCATCGAGTCGGGGCGGGCCCTGGCTCAGCTCGAGGCGCTCATCGACCACCAGAACCGCGATCCGGCCGCGGGGCGGGCGCAGCTCCAGGCCCTGCTCGCCGGGTGACGGGCGCCGCCTTGGAGTGGGCCGCCGTCGAGGGTGGCGCGGTGTTGGTGGCGACCCCCGAGCGCGCCTGGCTTCACCGCGCGGACGGGTGGGGGCGGCCCGATCCCTTCGCCCTTCCCATGCGCCACGCGCCGGGTGACGTCGCGGCGACGGGGCGCCTGCTCGAGGGGGCGGTGGCGGCGGGGCTGGCGGCCGCCCGGGCGGCGCACCCGGATCGGCGACCGCCACCGCTGACGGCCCTGCGCTGGATGTGGCGCCTCGCGGGCCTCTATCACCTGACCACGCACACGCCCGCGCTCATGCGAGAGGCGGTGACGCGCTTCGAGATCGCCGGCCGGCCCGCGCTGGCCGCCTGGGCGCGGGACAAGGCGCGCGACGAGACGGCGCACGACGCGCTGGCGCTGCGGGATCTCGCGGCCATGGGGCTCGATGGGCGCGCGGTGGTCGACCTGCTGCGGCCCCCCGTGCCGATGGCGATGGTCGCCTGGTTCAGGGACGCGGTGCACGCAAAGGCGCCCCCCTTGGGCGTGCTCGCCTACGCCTGCGCGGTGGAGCGGTTGGCGATGCGGGTGGACGCGGGCTATCTGGCTCGGGTGCAGGCGCTGTTGCCGGCTGGCGTGGATGCCACCCGATGCCTTCGTGTGCACAGCGCGGTCGGCAGCGACGCCCGGCACGTCGAGGAGAACGCCGCGGTGGTCGCCGCGCTCGCGGCGGACGAGCGCGCCGGCATCGTGTTTGCCGTCAGCGAAGTGGCGCGGCTATCCTGCGCCCCGTCGGCAGACGGCTACGTGGACGACGTGCGCCTGGCGGCGGTCCAGCACACCACCAGGCAAGAGGGGCGCCCCCATGAGTGACAGCGCGGCGAGCAAGAGCGCGGCCGACATCTGGCGAGACATCACAGCGCGGGCGTGGAGCGACGACGCCTTCAAGCAGCGCCTGAGCGACGACACGACCGGCGTCCTGAGCGAGTACGGGCTGCCCGTGCAGGCGGGCATCGACTACAAGGTCGTGGAGGACACCCCGACGCTGCGCAACCTGGTGCTGATTCGACCCTCGGGGGACGTCTCGGTCGCCCAACTCGACGCCGACGAGCCGCTGACCGACGACAACGCCGGGTTCTGACGCGAAGCTGTGACGCGGGCGACCGAGGCGGGTGACCGGTGCCGCGCCGCGGGCTAGCGATCGGCGCAGGTGCGCAGCAGCTCACACTGATCGGGATCTTCGCCGAGCGCCTCGGCCTGATACTCGGCCGCGCCGATGCAGGCCCAGACGCTGTTCGCGACGTCATCGCAGGCGCGGGGGCAGTCGCGCACGGCGGCCACGGGATCGGCGCCGCCGCAGCGAACGAGCGTGGTGACGGCGCCGAGGCCGGTGTCGCGGCAGAGCTCGTCGCAGAGGGGGCGCTCGGCCTCGCACAGGTCGTCCCACGCCTCCGCATAGCGTCGCACCCAGCCGCTCATGGCAGACAGCCTGCACTCACGCGGCGCGGGCGAGGTCTTGCTGGCGCGGCACTCGGAGACGCAATAGGCGCCGAAGATCACGACGTCGTCGGTGAAGTCCAGGCCCGTGCAGCCGAGGTCGCCGGCTGCGACGAGCTCGCGCGCGCAGGCCACGACCTCCGCGCAGCCCCGCAGGCACTCCTGATCCAGGCTGAGGGCGGCGTCCACGACCTGCGCGTCCTCGGGCGGCGTGGCGTCGGCCTGGCCGGTGAAGCTGCGGTCGAAGTCAGTGACCAGCGTGCAGCCCCCGGCCAGGGCCAGGGCGACGACCATCAGCATCCGCATGCGCGCGCTCCGCGGGGACGAGATCCTCCAGGCGCGCCATTCTGCGCACGCCCGGCCGCCGCGATCAATCGGCGGGGCGAAGGGCGACGGTCGCGCGCAGCTCGAGATCGCTCAGGCCCAGCACGTCCACGTGCTCTGCGCCGATGGCGAGCACCGTGTCGTCGATGAAGACGGCGCGCTTGACCCAGGGCAGCGCGCCGGCGCACGGCTGGCCGTCCGAGCCGCCCCCCGCGCGCCCTCGCTCCGCGAAAATGCCCGTGGGATCAACGTCGTAGACGAGCAGCCCGTCGAACTGGATCGTCCCGTCCGCGCAGTCGAGCAGCGGCAGCGCCAACGCGCTCTCGGGGGCGAACCAGCTCACCGCGAGGTGGTTGGTGGTGGCCTCGGACAGCGCGCCCACGAAGGTGGCCCCGCCCAGCGAGTGCGGCGCGTCGGCGTCGCTGATGTCGATGAGGTCGAGCGCCACGCCCTGCCCGGTGGCCGGCTCGGCGACGCCCACCGAGAGCAGCAGCGTGTCGCCCAGCGGGTGCAGGAAGCGCGGCTCGCCCTCGACCTGCAGCGATCCACGGCCCGCGGGCCGGGTCGGGTCGCGCAGGTCGAGCAGTTGCAGCGGCGCGCCGTCGCCGCGGGCCAGGAACGCCCAGTCGCCCCGGAAGCGCACGGCCTTCACCTCGCCGCCGGCCGCCAGCGCGTCGGCCTGCCCAGCGAGCTCCAGACCGAAGCGCCCGCGCCCCAGAACGCTGAGCGTGGCGTGCGCGCCGGCGGGGCGCGTGGCAGAGACCGCGTCGCCGTCCTCGTTCAGCACGCCGTACGCGTCCATGTAGGTGGGCTCGATGCCGGCGATGGGATCCGAGGTCGCGGCGTGCACGTAGGCGTGGCTGGTCAAGACGCGCAGCCAGTCGGCGTGCTCGTCCATCGAGAACTGGTCGAGCACGTGACCGGCGATGGCGACCGAGCCCTGGTACTCGACCACGGGGCGCCCGTCCCGACCGAAGGGCAGATCCTCCTCGAGCAGCGCGTAGCGGTGCAGCACCGTGGCCTCGTGGTCGGTGATGCCGTCGAACCAGGGCTGATCGGCCACGAAGCGGTGCCGCGCCGCGATGTAGAGCGACTTGGGCGAGGCGTACACGGCGCCGGGCTGCCCGATGATGGTGCGGGTCGCGAGGGGCTGATCGTCGACCATGCTCTGCGACACGACCGACAAGAAGCCGCGACCGTCGTCGAGTTGGCTGTACCAGATGCTGTCGCAGGCCTCGAGCAGGCCCTCGTCGACCTGGGCCGTGGCGCCGACGCCGCGCGCGTCGCGGCCCGAGGGCAGCCAGTCCTTCAGCGGGCGCTGGGCGATCACGCGTCCGTTCTCGGTCCGCAGGGTGTCGAAGGCGGCCCGCGTCGCGTCGCGCTCGGCGCCGCACGACGGCACCGACTCGGGCCAGTAGTGCAGCCCCGGCACCACGGGGGGCGGGAACTCCACCACCGTGTGGATCGCGTCGCCGATGCGCCGCGCGTCGAGGAAGCTGCCGTTGAGATCGGTCTCGCGCACGACGCGCGGCGCGGCGCGGTCGGTCAGATCCAGGGTCACGATGCGCAGCGGGTGGCCGCTGCCCGAGAAGTCGCAGCGGTGGCCGAAGG
>CALBMW010000997.1 GCA_937896275.1 uncultured Myxococcales bacterium | reverse complement strand
CACGCTCCCGCCGCCGGACGCCGGTGACCCCGCGCCGGCGCGCGACGGCACGGCGGACGCCGCGCCGACGCCCGACGGCTCGACGCCGCCCTGCGCTTCTCCGGTGGCGCCGATGCCGGGCGGCTCGGGGCTGGCCAACGCGGTGGTGCGCAGCACCCTGCGTGTCGGCGGCCCCCCGCGGGACTTCGAGCTGCGCGCGGCCAACCTGGACGGCGATCCCACGGGCAGCGTGGAGTTCGCGGTGGCCCGCGGCGGCCGCCTCGAGCGCGTGGACGCCGACGGCGGCAGCGCGTGGCGCAGCCCGCTGCTGGGCGTCGACACGGTCATCGACGCGGCCGATCTGGACGGCGACGGACGCCTGGAGATCGTCGCCCGATCCGAGCGATCGGTGCACGTCTTCGATGCCCTCGGCGGCGCGCTCCTGTGGTCGCTGCCGCTGACCCCGTTCGGCGACGACACGCCCATCGTCGAGGTCCAGACCGTCTTCCTCACCGATCTGGACGGCGACGCGCTGCCCGAACTCTACGTCACCGACGCCGGATGCTCGCGCGACGGCACCGGGCGCGGCGTCGTGCTCAGCTTCGCCGACGACGCCGCCGCGCCCACGACGGTGGCGATCATCGACGGGCCCCGCGTCAACGGGCGCTGCACGCGGTGGCACGCCTTCGGCGACGTGGACGGGGACGGGACCCCCGAGCTGCTGCTCACCGATGGGGCTGGGCTGCAGGCCTTCGATCCACTCACCGGCGCCCGGAAGTACTGTGGCGAGATCCCCGAGACGGTGGGCACGGGTGAGGAACCTCACCTGCCGCTGCCTCGGGAGGGTGGCGGCGTCGACCGGCTGGTCTTCGACGGCGGCCAGGTCGTGCGGCTGGGGCTCCAGGCGGGCGGCACGGCGCGCTGTCCCGACGAGGCGCGCTCCCTGCGACCGCGGTGGCGGGCGACGCTCGGCGACGAGGTCCGCGCCCTGGGCAGCGGGCTGTTCGATCTCGACGGCGATCAGGTGCCGGATCTGGTGACCTCGGCGCGCACGGGGGACACCTGGCGCGTGGTGGCGCTGTCGGGCGCCGACGGCGGCGTGCTCGCCCGCATCGAGGACGCGTGGGTCGAGGCGCTGTCGGATCTGGACGACGACGGCCGGCCCGAGGTCGTGCTGCGGCTCGCGCCCGGTCCCAGCCCGGCCCGCTTCGGTCAGCTGCGCATCGACCGCATCGGCGACGCGCCGCCCTTCCTGCTGGCCGGTCCCGTGCTTGCGGGCGCCTGGCTGCCGCGGCCCTCGGACGGTCGCGCGGATCGCACCCCACAGATCGCGGACCCGGCCACCCTGGGCGGGCGGCTCGTGGTCGCGCGCGAGGTCGCGCCCGGTGCGGCGCGCTCCGGCGCCCTGGAGCTTTGGTCCGCCGAGGGCGCCGTCGTCCGTCACCTGCTTCGCGGCGAGGTCGGCACGGTGCGCCCGGCCTGCGTGCACCCCGTTGGCTGCGATCGGCTGGTCGTCTCGCTCAGCGACGGTGAGCTCGCCGTGCTCGACGCGGCGCTGGCCCCGATCGAGGGCGACGACCCCCCGCGCGCCGTCGTCCCGACCGGCTCGACCCGCGTCGAGATCAGCGACGCCGAGCTGGTCGGCCTCACCCCCGCAGGGGGCGTCGTCGGCCTGGACTGGCGACATCCGGCGGCCGGACCTCGTTGGACCGCCGAGGCGGGGCTCAGCCCCGGTGGGCAAGCGCCCGAGATGCTGATCGCTCACCGGGAGGACGCAGAGAATCTCGTCATTACGAGACGTTATGCATCAGGAGGGGCAGCCTGGCAGGCCCTCGACGCCGAGACGGGCGCGCTGCGTTGGGTCTACGTGCTCGACGACGTCACGCACGATCCGCTGCCGCCGCCGGTGGTGGTGCCGAGCGCCGACGTGATGGTGCGCTACGACCTCGTGGTGGGCGGCAGCGCGCCGCCCGCGCCGGACTGCCGCGGCGAACGGATCGAGCCCGAGGCCTTCACGCCGGACGCCGACTGCCCGGCCGATCAGTGGTTCCCCCGCGCCCTGACGGCGATCGACCTGGAGACGGGCGCCTGCCGCTGGCGGACGATCCTCCGCCCGACGCGCTGCCGGCGGCTGGCCCGCCAGCTGCTGAGCGTGGTGGGCGAGGCCCTGTACGTGACCGAGACGGCCTCGGTGCGGCGGCTCGATCCTGCCACCGGCGAGGTCCTGGGCGTGGCGCCGGTCGACCCCTTCGAGGGGGGCATCCCGCGCAGCGGCGGGTGGGTGCGGGCGACCAGCGGCGAGCCCCCGCTCGCGCGCGTGGGCGGCAACGGGCCGCTGGAGTTCCTCGGCGCCGATCTCACCCTCAGCGGGCGCGCGCCCGACGTCCCCGGCCTGCGCGCACAGGGCTGGCTGGGGCAGGATCTCGTCGCCGCGCATGGCGAGGTGTGGATGACCCCAGGGGCCAACCTGCCCTTGCACCGCTACCCACTGGCCCCCACGCCCGCGGTAGGCGGCACGCTGGGCCTGCGCGACGGCGAGGCGCTCGCGGGCGTGGCGGCCGAGCCGACCTGGCCCAACGTGACGGCGCTGGCCTTCGTCGCGGGCCTGCTCGACGGCCCCGACGGCGTCGCGGCGGTGACCGACGAGGGCATCGTCTATGGGCTCGCGCTCGACGGGAGCGTCGGCTGGGTCCACGCGTTCGAGGGCAGCCTGGGGGTGGTCCGCGTCGGTGATCTGGACGCGGACGGCGACCTGGAGATGGTCGCCGCGATCACCGACGGCCGGGTGGTGGTGCTCGACGGCCCCCTGCCCTCGGGGCCGGCCGCGGTGTGGGATCTGCCCTGCCCTCCGGCGCCAGTGTGCGACCCCGAGGCGGACGTGGACGCCACGCGCTCGACGGACCGGCTGTGTGCGGAGTGGTACCCGCTCGAAGGCGTCCTGGGCTACGAGGTGCGCGTGATCGGCCCCAACGGCGCGGTCATCGAGGACTGGCGGCCCGTGGGCGAGGCGCGCGTGGTCACGGTGGATGGCCTCGATCTGACCCCGGGCGTCGTCTACGCGATCGAGGTGCGGGCGCTGCGCGCGGCGCAGGGATCCGACGAGGCGGAGCCGACCGGGGGCGCGCTCAGCGACGGGGTCCTGGTGATCAACGAGGGGCCGCCCGAGGTGACGGTGACCCTCGATCGCGCGTTCGTCGACCCCCACGGCGAGCCGGTGACCGTCACGGTCGACGCGCACGACGACGACCTGCTGGCCGGCTGGTCGCTGGACGTCGTCAGCCTGGATGGCGTGTTGGTGAGGCGCCTGGCGGGCGAGCCGCTGGCCCAGGCCGACTTCCACGGCGAGCGCCGGTGGGAGGGGCTCGACGGGGCCAAGTCCGAGGTGCCGCCGGGCACCTACCGCATCGTGGCGCGGGCGACCGACCGCGCGCGCAACGAGGGTCGCGACGAGAAGCGCGTCGAGGTCTGCGACGGCGCCTGCCCTTGAGAGCCTCCCCGCAAAATCGCTCCGCGTCGCGCAGCACCGTTCTGCCGGCCGATGCCTGCGTTGGAAAGCCTTCGAATACCCCGGGTATTCCTGCAGCTTCCCGCCTTGGCCTCGACCGGCAGCCCGGCACTGCACTCGGTCCGGATTTTGTGGGGAAGCTCTTGAGTGGGGCGGACACCGAGCGCGCGCGACACGCTCCTGGCCGCGACGGCGACCTCGCGATTACCATGGCCCCGCTTCCGAGCGAGGGGGGAGACGCATGGTGCGACTGCAGGTGGCCGCGCTCGCGCTGCTGATGAGCGTGGGCCAGGGCTGTGACGACCAGGGGCAACGACCGGGGGACGACGGCGAGGCCGACGCCGAGGGTGTCTCCGACGCGGCCTCGCGGTCCGACGGTGGAGACGCCGGCGGCG
>CALBMW010000996.1 GCA_937896275.1 uncultured Myxococcales bacterium | reverse complement strand
GCCCCGTCCGCGGCGGCCCCGTCCGCGGCGCCCCCGTCCGCGGCGCCCCCGTCCGCTGCTCCACCGTCGGCGACGCCCGCCTCCGACGCGGCGCAGAAGCCGTCGACGCAGGCTTCACCCGACGGGCAGTCCCGCGGCAGGTCGCAGGCCAGCGGGCTGTCGCCCGAGGAGCACCCCGGGAGCAGCGCGATCCCGACGGCGAAGATGAGCGCGAACGAATACGGACGCATGGCACCGCCTTCCACTTCGTGAACTGACCTGGGCGTTGATGAGGTCACCCTGCGCGATTGCGCCTCCCAGGCGCCGGGAGTTTCACGCGAGAGAGTCGACCGAGGCCGCCCGACCGCGCGATCGCCGAGAGCGTGAACCGCCCCCGTCCCGACCCCCCGGGCGGTAACACGGACGACCGCCAGAGCCCCCGCGCCGCGCGTGGAGCGGACCGGTAACCTTGGCGCCCGCTTGCGTGGTCGTTGGCGGCCCCCGCGCCGGCTGACCTGACCGCGAAGCCCCGCCCACTGTGGCCGGGCACGCCCGTTGCTCTGAGTGGGCAGCGTGTTCGAGCCCGCGGAGGTCGTCATGGCCCGACCCGCACGCGATCTGCCCTTCGCGCCGCGACCGCCCGCCGAACGCTGACCCGCCCACGCCTCGCGCCTTGCGCCCGGCGCCGCCACGGCCTACACCCGACGGCACCCCCACTCCGAGGAGGAGCCCATGTCGATCGGCGCCACCGGCCGCAAGGTCGTCGTCTCGGCCTTCGGTGAGACGCCGCTCGAGGCCGTCGAGCAGCACCTGAGCCTCGAGCCGCAGGCCCCACCGGATCCCGCGACCCTCGGGCCGCGCGACGTGGTCGTCGCCGTGCGCAGCGCCGCGGTCGGCTGGGTGGATCTGTTGATGGCGAGCGGCCAGTACCAACACATGGCGGCGCCGCCTTATACCCCGGGCCTGGAGTACAGCGGCGTCGTCGCCTGGGCCGGGCCCGAGGCCGCGGGCGTCGCGGTGGGCGACCGCGTCTACGTCGACGGGCTGCTCGCCGGGCCGCGCTCCCTGGGCCCCTACCAGGCCTACGGCGGCTTCGCGTCCTACGCCGTCGCGCCCGCCGAGGCGGTGCGCCCGCTGCCGGCTCATTGGTCCTTCGACCAGGGCTGCTGCCTTCTGGGCAACTACGAGACCGCCTGGCACTGCCTCGTGGCCCGGGGTCAGCTGCGCGCCGGCGAGACGGCGCTCGTCCACGGCGCCTCGGGCTCGACCGGGCTCGCCGCGGTGCACGTCGCCAAGCTGGTGGGCGCCACGGTGATCGCCACCGGCCGCTCGGCCGAGAAGCTCGCCGTCGTCCAGGCCCAGGGCGCCGATCACGTCGTCTGCACCGCCGGGGGCGCTGGCTTCCGAGACGCCGTGAAGGCGCTCACGGGCGGCCGCGGGGTCGACGTCGTCTACGACGGTGTGGGCGGCGACACCTCGGTCGAGAGCCTTCGGTGCGTGCGCTTCGGTGCGCGCTTCCTGATCGTCGGTTGGGCCTCGACGCCCGCCGTCGCGAAGGGCAAGGGCGGGCGCGGGGCGCCGAACGCCAACGTGTTGCCGACCAACCTGATCATGATGAAGGGCCTCGACGTGCTCGGCTGCCCCACGGCGATCTCGACCCACCTCGACCCGGGCATCCGCGCGGCGCGACTGCGGAGCATCATGGCCTGGGTCGACGCGGGGCAGCTGTCCCCTTTCGTCGAGAAGAGCTACCCGATGGACGCGGTGCGCGACGCGATGCGCGCCAAGTGGCAGAGCCGCTTCGTCGGCGGTTGCGTGCTCCGACCCGCGGAGTAGCCTTCACAATCGTTAATCATTTCAATGCTCTGTGATTTTGTCGGCATTTTGATGCAACGCCTCCCGCGGCTGTCCGAAGCCTTCGCGAAGGGCGCCGACGATCCGGCCGCCCCCTCAGCGCGGGAGCGCGATGATGACTCGAGTTGGACGCAAGGCCCCCTGCCCGTGTGGCAGCGGGCGCAGGTACAAGCGGTGCTGCGGCGAGGGTGACGCCACGGCCAGCTTCATGTCGGCCTGCGTGCCGCTGGACCCGACCGCGCCGCCCCGCTGGCAGCCGCCGCGGATGACCCACCCCGTGACCTCGGCCGACGCCGACGCCGCCTTCGCCCGCCTCGGCCGCATCATCGCGGGCGGCGGCCTGCTGCACGTCCCCGGGGCCGGCACCTTCGCCCAGATCGCGGGCAACCCCGGCCGCGACGAGGCCGCGCGCCTCACGCTCGGGCTGCTCTTCACCGACTGGCTGCTCTTCGACGCGAGCCGCGTCGATGGACCCGGCGTGTGCGACATGATCGCCGACATCGTGGCCGACAACGGGCGAACCGGCGAGGCTGCCTGCCTGCGAGCGTGGCAGCGCTGCAGCCTGACGATCTGGCGGGTGGACGCGGTCGACGGCGAGCGCCTGCGCCTGGTGCCTGACCCCGACGTGGGGCCGGAGCAGGACCCGATCGAGGTCGACGAGGTGCCCCTCGCCGAGCTGCCCCGTCCCGGCGACTACCTGGCCGCCCGCGCGCTGCCCCGGGGTGACGGCCGCTGGACCCTGAGCCAAGGCATCATCGTGTTCGCCGAGCCGGTGGCCATGATCGCCGGGGATGGCCCGCTGGCGGTGCCCTTCCTGGCCAGCATCTGGCTCAGCGGCCGGAAGGCGCTGCGACGACGGGCCGCGTGACGGCTTCTACTTCGCCGGGTCAGGCGCCTTGGCGGGCGCGGGCGCGGGCGTCGGCTCGAAGCTCATCGAGATCGAGTTGATGCAGTAGCGCTGGCCGGTGGGCGCGGGGCCGTCCTCGAAGATGTGCCCCAGGTGGCCGCCGCATCGGGCGCAGACCACCTCGGTGCGCGCCATGCCGAGGGCGCCGTCGCTTCGCTCCTCCACGCGGCCCTTCTCGATGGGCTGGTAGTAGCTGGGCCAGCCGGTGCGGGAGTCGAACTTGGTGTCGCTCGCGAAGAGCGGAGCCCCGCAGGCGGCGCAGCGGTAGACGCCGTGCTCGTGGTGATCCCACAGGTAGCCGGTGAAGGCGCGCTCGGTGCCCTGCTCGCGCAGCACGTGGTACTGCTCGGGCGTCAGGCGCGTCTTCCACTCCGCGTCAGTGACCTTCAGCTTCTCACCGAGGGGCGGGTTGACCGCCGGGGCGGTGGGCGGCGTCGCCTTGGTCTGGGGCGGCGCGCTCTGACCGCGCGAGCACCCGGCCGAGACGGCGAGGAGCGCGACGGCGAGCAGCACGGGCGCGCGCAGCAGGCGGACGCGGAGCAGCGGGACGATGGACCGCGGGACGATGGACAGCGGGACGATGGACAGCGGGACGAGGGACAGCGGCGAGCGAGACATCAGGGACCTCCGAGGTCGAGGCAAACGAGAGTAGGACGCCTCGGCGCCCGTGGGGGTTCCGGGCCTCGTCACCGCATCGCGGCGCGCGGCACCAGCGCGGTGTGAAAACCGCTGCCGCGGTTGGCGCCGGCCGGCAGGTCGTCGTAGGCGTCCTCCTGCCCCTCGACGAAGAACAGATCCTGCAGCGGCGCGGGGCCGCCGTCGTGGATCAACAGGAAGCCGCCGCTGGCCCCGGTGGCGGGCGCGCCCACCGCCTGGAAGCCCGTTAGGCGGGGATCGTCGTCGAAGAAGCGCAGGCAGGGTCGGCCGGCCTCGCAGGTGAGCAGGTTGCGGTTGCGGGCGCGCACGCGGGCGCCGCCGATGGGCACCAGACCGTTCAGGCCGAGGGTCAGGACGCGCCCGATCAGGAAGCCGCCCGCCTCGAGCGCGCCGTCGTCCAACTGAAGCGCGGCGTTCCAGCGGGCCTGCGTGGCCTGATCGCTGGCGAAGGCGTGCGCGACGTAGGTCTCGTTGGGGGTGGGCGCCCCGGCCAGCACGCCGCTCACCGATCGTGTCCAGACATCGTCGGGGGCCATCGGCGCCTCGTCGATCACGATCGCGAGCTGGGCGGCGTCGGTCGGGCTCTGCAGGGCGAAGGTGCCCCCGGGGCCCACCGGCACCACCCCCAGCGGCCCTGCGCCGCCCGCGGCCGCGATGGGATCGATGAGCGCGATGATCAGGTTGGCGTCCGTGGGCAGCGCGCAGCCCGTGAGGAAGTCGGTGGCCACGCCGACGACGCAGTAGGCGCCGGGCACCGCGGCCCCGCAGTTGGCGGGCGGCGCGGCCACCTGCCGTCCCTCGGGGCACCCGACCGGCTCGACCGCGGCGTCGGGCTCGACCGCCGCCATGTCGGCCTCCGCCTCGGCGTCGCTCATCGGCCCCACGTCGGCGTCACTCGCCGGGCCTGCGTCCAGATCACCCGGCCCCGCGTCGGCCACCGGTGTCACCCCGTCGGGCACGCACAGATCACCCTCGCGCTTGGTGCCGGGGCCGCAGGCCAGCATCGGCCCCGCGTCCGCGGCCGGCCCGGGCGCGCCGAGGTCAGGCGGCGCGCGGTCGGGATCGAGTACGCACCGACCGTCGCTGAAGACGGTGTCGTCGCCGCAGACCACCTGCACGTTGGGCGCGCAGGTGTCGCCCTCGCGGTGGGTGCCGGGCCCGCACTCGAGCGTGTCGCACCCGGTGAGCAGGGCCGCGACGAGCGCCGCGGCGGCGGCGAGGGTCTTCTCGGTCGCGGTCATGGCACGCCTCACAGGAAGGTCTCATCGACGGCAGGGACGATCGCGATCTCACCGACCTCGACCGCCGCGCACACGTCGGTCGTCGGTACGCGCAGGAACACCCCGCGGCGCACGCCCCGCAAGGCGCGCGGCAAGACGGGGATCTTGTCGCCGCAGAGCTGCTCGAACAGCATCGCGTCGTTCGGCTTGTCGGCGTCGTCGGGGGCCAGCGTGTCGCAGAAGTCGTGCCGGCACTCGATGGCGAGGGGCCGGTAGGGCGCACGGCCCTCGCCCAGATCGGCGTGCATCACGACCCGATCGGGGCCGGGATCGCGGTCGCCGTCGGCCTCGACCGTCACGAAGACCGCCTCGGCGTCGCTGAGATCGACGGGGGTGTTGACCCTCACGCCGCCCGCCAGCGTGGCCGTGGCGAGATCGATCTTGTCGACCAAACCCAGCCGGCGATCGCTCTGGCAGAGCGTCGCGCGATCGGCCCCGTCGTCGTAGCGCTGCACCCGATCGACGTCCGCAATGAGATCGGGGTCCTCGCCGCAGTCGCGCACGGCGCTGAGCACCTTGAAGGCGGCGACGCGCGCGGCGCCCCCATTGACCACCGCGAAGAGTTCGTAGTGCTCGCCCACGGCGCTGCGCTCGATGCGGCGCAGGTTGAATTGCACGATCGCGCCTCGATACACATCGACGCAGCCCGCCAGGCCAAGGCCCAGGCCGACCGCCAGCGACAGCGACACCGAAGGGGAGAGGCGGCGCATCAGAACAACCTCACGGCGGCCTGCCCGAAGACGCTCCAGGTCTCGCGTGGCTGCGGCCGGCTGTGCACGCGGTCGTCGAAGAAGAAGTCCGGGTCGGAGCGTCGCCGCCCGAGCAGGTTGTAGGCGAAGGCCGACACCTCGAGCCGATCCTCCCACAGCCGCAGCACCCGAAAGCCGGCGCTCCACAGGACATAGGGATCGATGGCGTCCACCTCGACGTCGACCGCGTCCACCGCGTTGAAGCCGAGCAGCGGCACGCCGCCGTCCGAGGCGCGGTTGAGATCCTCCTGCGGGCCCACGTAGGTGAAGACCGTCGTCAGCTCGAGGTACTTGTCGAACAGCAGCACGCGCCCGCCGCCCATGAACACCCAGTTGGGGAAGTTGCGCACCGGGCCGAAGACCGAGTCCTCGGCCCGCGTGAAGTGGCCGCCGAGCCAGAGCTCGTGGTCGCCCCGGAAATCGGCGCGGGCGAGGAACTCGACCGAGTGGATGCCGCGCTCGCCGGAGTTGGCGAACTGCCCGTTCACGTTGCGGATGACGTCGGTCAGCAGCGTGTAGGCGTAGTCGCCGCGCAGGTAGACGCGCTGCAACGCGCCCACGTCCTCGAGCAGCACCGCGTTGAGCTCGACCTCGCTGGCCTGGCTCAGCTCGGGCTGCAAGTCCTCGTCGGACTCGAAGCTGACCGTGCTGATCGACAGGTCGTTGATCCGGGTGGACTCGAAGCTGGGCGGGCGAAAGCCCTCGGCATAGTTGAGCTTGAGGAAGACCTTGTCCAAGACGTTCCACACGAGGGCGCCGCTGACGAGCGTCACCGGATCGTAGCTATCGGAGAGCTGCAGCCGCACCCCCGGCTGGAGCGCCACGGTGCGGGCCGGCTTCCACTCGTCGCTCACATAGAGGGCGCCCACCGCGCGATCGGTGTCGCGCAGCAGGGCCTCGTCGAAGTGGCAGTCGGCCCCGAAGTCGACCGACACCCGCTCCTCGCCGAGCTGCACGTCGTGGGCGCCGGCGGGCGGGCAGCGCTGGGTGTTGAAGACGCCCTTGCGCGCCAGCTGATCCTCGGCCTCGGGATCGGCCAGCGACGGGATGAGCACCGCCTGACGCAGCGTGTCCTCGCGGCGGCCGTCGCGCAGCCGCTCCTGGAACAGCTCGCCGCCGAGCACCAGGTGGTGGTCGCGCCCGAGCTGCACGTCGGCGTCGACGTTGAGGCCGTAGCGGTAGAGCTCGCCGAGCCGCAGATCGATGCGCACCCCGTCCTCGAGCGCGGTGACGCCCTCGATGGCCCGCGGCGGGAAGGCCCAAAACGGGCTCTCGTGCACCGTGAAGCGCGCGCCGTACACCTTCGCGCTCACGCCGAGGTCGTCGTCCAGGAAGCGGTCGCGCCAGTTGATCCCCACCATCTGGATCGCGTCGTTGCCCGTGGTCTCCTCGGTGGTGGCCACGATGCTGCCGTCCGCGGCGCGCCGCGTCCCCTCCAGCAGCGCGCCGCCGGTGGCGAGCTGACGGTGGTCCTGCTCGAACTGGACGAACCAGTCCACGGTGATCGTGTCGAAGAGCGTCAGCACCAGGGTGTGCGAGGCCCACCAGTCGCGGCTGTTGAAGTCGGTCAGCCCCGAGCGGTCGTCGTAGATCGTCTTGCCGTCCGGCGCCGGCTCGGGCAGCACGCCCAGCACCTTGTGCGCGTCGACCCGCAGCTCGGCGCCCTCGTCCGTGTAGAGATCGGCCGCGGTGAACAGCTTGACGCGCCCGCCGAACAGCTCGGCCCCATAGGCCACGTGTCCCTTGGCCGCCGCCTGCGCGCCGGGTCCGGCGCCACCGCCGGCCTGCACGTAGACGCCGTCCAGATCCTGGCTGTCCTTCAGGATGATGTTGACCACGCCCAACAGGGCGTTGCTACCCCACAGCACGCCGCCGGGCCCCGAGGTGACCTCGATGCGCTTGATGATCTCGACCGGGATCTTGCGATCGAGGCTGAGCGAGTTGCTGCGCGACTCCGTGACGTTCACGCCGTTGAGCAAGATCAACAGCGTGCGCGGCTGCCCACGGGCGGTCGCCTCCTCGAACCAGCCGTTGCCTTCGATGCGGCCGCCCTCGAAGCCGGGCACCGAGCGCAGGACGTCGTTCACCGTGCGGTAGCCGCGCTGCCGGATCTGATCGGCGGTGACGACGGTGATGATGCCCGGCGCCTCCTGGATGGTGGTGCGCGTGCGCGCGGCCGAGAGCACCACGGTGCGCTCGTCGACCTCGAACTCCTCGAGGATCACAGGGGCTTCGGCGCTGGGGCCGCTCGGCGACGAGCCGTCCGCGGGGGCGTCCGGCGTGTCGTCCTCGAGGGGGGTCAGCTCCGGGAGCTGGGCGCCCGCCACGGCGCACCACAGCAGCCCGGTGAAGACCGCGATGACGGGAATGAGGCGCATCGGCGGGGACGCTAACACATGCCAGAAACGGTGGACAACGTTCGCCGAGCCGCCGCGGACGGGGCCCTGCTTGACGTGCGAGGGTGCGGGTGGCTCACTGGGCGCGATGACCGCCCGCCCCCCCGTCCCCGTCGGTCGTTACCTGCTGTTCAAGAGCCTCAAGAAGGGCGGGATGGCGCGTGTCTTCCTCGGCCTGGACCCCGAGGTGCCGGGACGGCTGGTGGCGGTCAAGACGCTGCTGCCCAAGCTCGCCGGCCAGAAACTGCACCGCGAGATGTTCCAGAGCGAGGGCAAGGTGGGGGTGCGCCTGGTCCACCCCAACATCGTTCGGACCCTCGACCACGGCGTCTCGGACGGCACCGCGTTCATCGCGATGGAGTTCATCTTCGGCTTCGACCTGTCGACGGTGCTGCGGCGCCTTCGCAAGGAGGCGCGGCGGATCCCCATCCCATTGGCGGTGAGCCTGGCGCGGCAGGTGGCCGACGCCCTGGCCTACGCGCACGAGTTGAGCGACGAGTTCGGGCAGCCGCTCGACATCGTCAACCGCGACGTCAGCCCCGGGAACATCATGGTGGGCTTCGACGGGCGCGTGACCCTCATCGACTTCGGCATCGCCCAGACCACCATCGACGTGAAGAGCCAGATCGGTTCGATCAAGGGCAAGATCAGCTACATGGCGCCCGAGCAGGTGCGGGGCCTGCCGGTCGACCACCGTTGCGACCTCTTCTCTTTGGGGACCGTGCTCTACGAGATGCTCACGGGCGTGCAGGTCTTCCACGACGAGGGGGACTTCGCCACGATGGAGCGGGTGCGGCGCGCCGAGGCGCCGCCGCCGTCGACCGAGAACGCCCACATCGACGCCGCCCTCGACGCGATCTGCGCGCGCGCCATGACGCGTGAGGTGGTGGACCGCTATCCCGCCGCGCGCGCCATGAAGCGCGACCTCGACGCCTGGCTCGCCGGCCACGCCGAGGCCCACGAGCCCGAGGCCCTCGCCGCCTTCGTGCGCAGCCTCTTCGACCGTCAGATCGACGAGATGCGGTCCGACATCGAGGCCGCGCGACAGGTGGCGCTGGGCGAGGCGCCGGGCGACCCCTCGGACACCGCCCCGAGCGCGCGGCGCCCGCCACGCCTGATCTCGGAGGACACCCTGGCCGAGATGGCGGGCCATGGCCGCGATGCTGACCGCGAGCCCGAGGCCAGCCCGCCGCCGCCACCCCCCCGGCCCGGCCGCGCGCCCCGATGGGCGTTCGCGGCCCTGGGCCTGGCCGCTGTGGCCGCGTTCGCCACGTGGTGGGCGCTGCGATGAGCGGACGGACGACCCCGCCGCCCCGGCCCTTGGGCGCGGGGCGCGAGGTGGTGCGCACACCGGCGCCCCGCATCGCGCTGCCGGACGCGCCCTGGTGGCAGCGGCACTGCGCGCTCTTGGCACGCCGCGCGGCCTCGCTGAACGATCCCATCGCCGTCGCCCGCCAGCACCACCAGCGCGCCCGCGTCCTGCGCGACGAGCTGGGCGACGCTGAGGGCGCGAGGTCAGCCTGGCGCGCGGCCCTCGCGGCCTGGCCTGCGCACCTGCCGGCGCTGCTGGATCTGCGCGATCATGCCCTGGTCGCGGGCGACGAGACGGCCGCGCGCGAGGTCTTCGACCGCGGCGTGGAGCTGCTGGCGCGCCCCGGCGCCGACCGGGCGGACGCGGCCGAGGCCTTCGCCTTCTTCCTGCTGGTGTGGCTGTTCCGCTGGCCCGACGAGGCGCGGGCCGCGCGCGCGCTGCGGGGGCTGGCGGCGGCGGGCGATCCGCCAGGGCTGGGGCGGCGCCTGGCCCACCTGTGCCTCGATGAGGGGGAGCTGGCCTCCGCGCTCCGGGCGCGGCTCGACGGCGAGGACGAGTCGGCCCGCGCCGCGTCGGCGGCCGAGCTTGGGCAGAGCCTCTTCGACGGCGGCGACGCCGCGGAAGGCGAGGCGCTGCTGCTCGAGGCGGCGGGGCACGACCCGCTGGCGGCGTGGCTGCTGTTGGAGCACGCGGCGCGGGCCGGGGACGCGCTGGAATGCGCGCGCGGGCTGGCACGCGTGGCCGACCGCTGCGAGGAGGGCGGCGCCCCCGCGCTGCGCTTCCTGGCGGGTGAACTCTGGGAGCATGCGCTCGGCGATCGGCGCCGCGCCGAGGGCTTCTACGACGCGGCGGGCGGCGGGACGCTCGACGCGGTGATCGGCCTGAAGCGCATCCTGGCGGCCGCGCGCCTCGATCCGACGACCTACGCGGCCACGCTCGCCGACGAGGCGGGCTCGGTCGAGGACGCGCGCCTCTTTGGCGTGCTGACCCTGCGGGCGGCGCAGCGCTTCGCGGCGCTGGGCGAGACCGAGAAGGCGCGACGCCTGGCTCAGCGGGCCGCCGATCGGTGGACCGAGGATCCCCGGCCTCGACGCCTGCTGGAGCGCGCCGCTTGGCTCGACCGCCGGTGGACCACCCTGGTCCCGCACTTGGTCGCCGGCACCGCGCCGGGCACCGCGCGCGTCCTGCGGGCCGCCGTGCTGGAGCACGCGCTGGGCGATCTGCCGGCCGCGCTGGGCGCTCTGGGCGCCTTCGACGACGCCAGCGACCGGCTGCTCCTGCGCACGCGGGCCCGGTTGGTCAGCGACGCGG
>CALBMW010000995.1 GCA_937896275.1 uncultured Myxococcales bacterium | reverse complement strand
GACGCGGCGAGCGCGACGCTCGACGACCGCCTCGCCGGCCTGCTGCGGCGGGCCGAGCGCGGCGCGGCGTCCCCGGCCCTGCAGCACCTGCTCGCGCTGACGGAGGACCGTGATGAGTGACGATCTGCCCACCGGCTGGCAGCCGCGCCCAGTGGCCGAGGTGTTCGGCGCCTTGCGCCCCGTCGAGTCCGCGCAGGCCGAGGCCGCCGCCTTCGAGGCCGAGCTGCCCGCCGTGCTGCCTCGCTTCGGCGGGGACGCGCAGGCCGCGCGGGCCGATCTCGCTCACCTGGCCGGCCTGCTGAGGGCCAGCGAGGAGCAGGCGGGGCGCCTGGCGGAGCGCGGCTTCTTCAAGTCGTTGTGGCAGCGCCTCACCGGTGAGGCGCCGGCCTCGGCCGAGGCCGTGCGCGCCCGCCTCACCGAGGTGCAGGCCCGCGCCGTGGCGGTGACCGAGCGCCTGCTGACGCAGCAGGCGTGGCTGGCCCAGGCGACCCACTACCTGGGCGCCCGCGCCGAGCTGATGGCGATGGAGAACGCCCGCCTCAAGGCGGTGCTGGTGCAGCTCGGCGAGCGCGTCTTCGAGCGGGTCGAGCGCCTCGAGAGCCGCGTCGATCGGCTCGAGCGGCGCAGCGACGGGCTGGAGCGGCGCGTGGCGCTGGCCGAGATCTTCCAGTCCGGCTTCTCGCCCAGCCGCAACCAGGCCTACGACGCCATCGAGGATCCGCTGGCGCGCCTGCTGACCCTGACCCACGACTTCGTGAGCGCGTCGGGCGGGGACTGGCGGCCCCTCGACCTGCACCGTCTGCGGCGCCTGGCCGCGACCGAGGCCGGTCTGCCGGACGACGACGCCCGCCCGCTCGAGGAGTGGGTGCGCCGCGCGCTCGACCTGCTCGGATCGCCCGACGAGCCGCTGGGCGCCTGGGTGCGCGCCGGCGGGCTGTTCGAGCGGTTGATGGCGCCGGTCGACGACGAGACGACCGCCGCGCGCAGCTTCTACCCCCTGCACTTCCTGCTGCAGCGGCCGCAGTGGTTCCTCGCGCAGGGGCTGCCCCGGTCGGCGGCGGTGACGGTGATCGTGCAAGAGCTGGCCGCCTACGGGCTGGACACGGGCGAGTCGCTGACGGCCTGGCGCTTCTTGGAGTGGGTGCTCGAGGAGCGGGTGAGCTGGCAGCTCGAGGCGGCCTTGGCCGGCGGCGTCGAGGCCCTGCCCGCGCCGGGCGCCGGGGGGACGCGGCTGCCGCTGGAGGGCGTGGCCGTTCAGCGGGCCTTCCTGGTGGACGGGCGACCGGTGGCCCTCGCGATGGACGGCACGGCCGCGCGGCCGGCCCTGTTCGCGCTGCACGCCGACCACCCCGAGCCCTTGCGCGCGCCGCCGCCCGACGCGGAGCTGGCGACCTCGGCCACCCGCTGGGCGGTCGACGCCGACGCCCTGGTCACGCTGACGGGGGACCGGCGCGGGCTGGTGCGCGGCCGCCCGGGGGGACCCGAGAGCGCACCCTGGCGCTGGGAGACCGTGACCGTGCCGGCGACGTCGACGCTGGCGGGCGTGGCCGCGGGGGGCGGCTCGCTGGTCGCCTGGGATCGGGTGACCGTCTATCACCGCGACGCGGCGGGGCAGCGGCGGCAGGCCCCACGCGCGGTCCTGTCGGCTGCGGTGGGTGACGACGCGATCTACCTGCTGCTGCGCGATCATGTGCAGCGCTGGCCAGCGGACGGGGACGCGCTGGAGTGGGGGCGGCTGCCGCGGTCGCTCCAGCCGGCCCGCGTGGTGGTGGGCCCCGGGCCCGACGCGCGCGTGTTCGTACGCTGCCGACGCACGGACGGTGGCGGCGCGGTGGTGGCCCTCGGCGAGGGGGATCCGGTGGTCCTGCCCGTGGACGGCGATCCGCGCGTGGTGCCGCTGCCCGGTGGCGAGGCCCTGCTGCTCGAGGACGGTCGCCTGAGCGTATGGTCACCCCGAGAGGGTGCCACGCGGCGACCCTTCCGGCCGGCGGCGGGCGTGCGCGTGAGCCACGCGGCCGCGGACGCCCTTGGGCGGGTGCTGCTGGTGCGGGCCGACGCGCCCGAGGGGCTGATCGTCCGGCTGTGAGCCGCTCCGCGCCCGCGCAATCACCGCGTCTTGGGGCTTCCCACCCCGTCTGCCCCGCGCTAGCGTGCCCGCCATGCCGAGCGTCGAGTTCACCAGCAACCTCCTGCGGCACCTGCCGACGCCGCGCGCCGAGGTCCTTGGCGCGACCGTCCGCGGGGCGCTCGAGGCCGTCTTCGCCGAGCAGCCGGCCCTGCGCGGCTACGTCCTCGACGACCAGGGCGCGCTGCGCGTACACGTCGCGGTGTTCGTGGACGGCCGCGGGGTGATCGACCGCGACGGGCTGACCGACGCCCTCGGCGAGCGGAGCGAAGTGTTCGTCATGCAAGCGCTTTCCGGAGGCTGACCGATGTCCGACCTGCTCGTCTCGACCCGGAAGGGGTTGTTCACGCTCCGCCGAAGCACCGCTGGCTGGGCGATCGACGACGTGCACTTCCTGGGCGATCCGGTCTCGCTCGTGCGACCGACCGCGGACGGCGCGCTCTATGCGGCGCTCGAGTTGGGACACTTCGGCGCCAAGCTGCACCGCCGCGATCAGGACGGCGTCTGGGCCGAGATCGGCGTCCCGGTCTACCCGACGCAGCCGCCCGACGTCGAGGGCGAGAAGCCCGACGTGAAGTGGAGCCTGCAGAAGTTCTGGGCGATCGAGCAGGGCAGCGACGGCACCCTCTGGGCGGGCACCTTGCCGGGCGGGCTGTTCCGCAGCGCCGACGAGGGCGCGACCTGGTCGCTGGTCGAGAGCCTGTGGAACATGCCGGAGCGTCGGGCGTGGTTCGGGGGCGGGGCCGACGTGCCGGGCCTGCACTCCATCGCCGTCGATCCGCGGGATCCGCGCCGCCTGCACGTCGCGGTGAGCTGCGGCGGCGTCTGGTACACCGAGGACGCCGGCGAGACGTGGCAGGTGCGCGCGAAGGGCATGTTCGCCGCGTTCATGCCGCCCGATCAGCGCGAGAACCCGCTCATCCAGGATCCTCACCGCATGGTGGCCTGCCCCGCCGCGCCCGACGTGCTCTGGGTGCAGCATCACAACGGTGTGTTCCGCAGCACCGACGCCGCACGCACGTGGACCAGCGTCGAGGTGCCGCCGTCGGTGTTTGGCTTCGCGGTCGGCGTGCACCCCGAGGATCCCGACACGGCCTGGTTCGTGCCCGCCGTGAAGGATGAGTGCCGGGTGCCGGTCGACGCGGCGGTGGTGGTGGCGCGCACCCGCGACGGCGGCCGCAGCTTCGATGTACTGCGCAGTGGGCTGCCCCAGCAGCACGCCTACGATCTGGTCTTCCGCCACGCCTTCGCGGTGCACCGGTCGGGCGACGTGCTCGCCTTCGGCTCCAGCACCGGCAACCTGTGGGTCAGCGAGGACGCGGGCGACCACTGGACACAGGTCAGCGCCCACCTGCCTCCGATCTACGCGGTCTGCTTCGGCTGACGTCCCGCCGGCCCTTTGCCCGGCTCACCCCCTCACGTAGTCGTTGGCCGCATCGGTGGGGTAGGATAGCGTCTCGGCAGGACGCTGGACCCCCGCATCGAGGGCTTGCGATCGCCGCGCGCCGCGCGGGACGGTGGCGGGCGGGGATCGCAGACGAGGAGGCAGCGAGTGGCTGACGGAAACCCGGCGATTCACCGTACGCAGGCCCTGCGCGTGCCCGTGGGGCAGCCTTGCCTCGTCGAGCTGATCGGCGACGCGCCGGGGCGGACCTACCCGTTGGTGCGGGCCCTCGTGATCGGCCGCCACGCCCGGGCCGATGTCGTCGTCACGGGGAGCGACGCCTCGCGCGAGCACGCGATGGTGCGCATCGAGGACGACGGGGCGGTCATGCTGTCCGATCTGGGCAGCCGCAATGGAACCCAGGTCGCCGGGCGCGCGGTGACGACACACCGCCTGGTGGACGGCGACCAGATCCGCGTCGGCGCCTCGGCCTTGTTCCTGTTCACGCGGCGCGAGGAGATCGACCAGCGCCTTCTCCAGTCGCGCAAGCTGGCCTCGCTCGGCCAGATGGCGAGCGGCGTGGCGCACGACCTGAACAATCTGCTGGGCGCGGTGCTGTCGAACGCCGACTTCATCAACATGCTGCCATCGCAAGAGGCCATCGGCACCACCGAGGTGCGGGAGGCGCTCGACGACATTCGCGGTGCGGCGGCGCGCGCCGTCGAGTTGGCGGGGCAGATGCTCGACTTCGCCCGCGTGAGCGCGGCCGACGCCCGCCCGATCGAGCTCGCCCGCCTGGTCCAGGACGGGCTTCGGCTGCTCGGCCGCACCATGCCTTCGTCGGTCAAGCTGACGGTGGAGACGAAGCCGGGGCTTCGGCTGCTCGGCAACCGCTCGCAGCTCAGCCTGGTGCTGCTCAACCTCGCGCTGAACGCGCGCGACGCCATGCCCGATGGCGGCCGGCTCACCGTGTCGACGCGGGAGTCGGTCATCAGCGGCCCCTCGGCCCAGGCGCACGGGCTGGCGGCGCCC
Source organism: uncultured Myxococcales bacterium (assembly GCA_937896275.1). GTDB lineage: Bacteria > Myxococcota_A > Bradymonadia > UBA7976 > UBA1532 > JACKDN01. The sequence goes on along the minus strand of CALBMW010000995.1, from coordinate 3,331 downwards.
GGCACCTACGCCGAGGTCGCCGTGGCGGACACTGGCATCGGCATGCCACCCGACGTGGTCGAGCAGATCTTCGAACCCTTCTTCACGACCAAGGCGGGGACGGGCGGCACGGGGCTGGGTCTGTCGATGGTGCACGCCATCGTTCGACAGCATGGCGGCGCGATCCACGTCGAGAGTCGGCCGGGCGTAGGCACCACCTTCCGCATCCTGCTCCCCTGCGATCGGGGCCTCCATCCGGTGGACGTGCTGCACACCACGCGGCGGGCGCGGCCGGCCGTCGCGCTGCGGTTGCTGGTCATCGATCCCGACCTCCGCTTTCGGACCGGCCTGGCGCGCGCGCTGAGGCAAGCGGGCGTGCGCCTCGAGCCCGTCGCGACGCTCGAGGAGGCCTTCGTCCAGATGCAGAAAGGGTTCAAGCCGCAGGTCATCCTGGTGGACTGCGAAGCGCTCGGCGCGGAGGCCGGCGACGACGTGAAGGGGCTCGGCTTGGTCGCCAGCGGGGGGCTGGTCATCACCATGTCAGCGACGGTGCCCCCGGGCCTGGAAGCGCCGCACCTGGCGAAACCCTTCGCCCTCGACGAGCTCATGGCCATGGCGCTCGACGCGCCGACCTGACCATCGGCGGCGCTGAAGGTGAGACCGTGCGGGCGCGGGGACCGATGATGAGCCCAACCTCGATATGGACGGTCGGCCGATGAGCGCCGACCGCTCCCCCGCGCCGCGCGCGATCCTCGGCGCCCTGCTGCTGAGCGCGGCGGCCCACGCGGCCCCCGAGGTCGAACCCGTCGCGCCGGTGCCGCGCCTGGGCTACACCGTCGTCGCCCGCTACCCTCACGATCCGCGGGCCTTCACCCAGGGGCTCGTCTTCCAGCAGGGCGCGCTGTACGAGGGCACCGGCCTTCGGGGTCGCTCGACGCTGCGCGAGGTCGACCTGAAGACCGGCCGCCCGCGCCGGCAGCGCCGCCTCGACCCGACCCTGTTCGGCGAGGGCATCACCGCCCTCGGCGGTCGCATCTACCAGGTCACCTGGCAGGCTCACCGCGGCTTCGTCTACGACCGCGCGACCTTCACCCCCGAGGCCGAGTTCACCTACGCCGGCGAGGGCTGGGGCCTCACCCACGACGGCGCGCGCCTGATCCTCAGCGACGGGACGGCAACCCTGCGGGTGCTCGACCCCAAGACCTTCGCCGAGGTGGGTCGCATCGACGTGCGCGCGGGCGGCCGCCCGGTCGAGCGCCTCAACGAGCTGGAGTGGGTGCGCGGCGAGATCCTGGCCAACGTGTGGCAGACGCCCTACATCGTGCGCATCTCGCCGACGACGGGCGCGGTCACGGGCGTGCTGGATCTGAGCGACCTGCTGCCTCCGAGCGACCGTCCGGGCACCGACGTCCTCAACGGCATCGCCTACGATGCCGCGGGCGACCGGCTGTTCGTGACGGGCAAGCTGTGGCCGACGCTCTTCGAGATCGCGCTGACGCCGGCGAAGTGACCGGCGTCCAGGGCACAGCAAGTGACCGGCGTCCGGGGCACAGTCCCGGCCGTGGCCGACGCGTCGCGGTCTTCGATCTCCGCGGCGCTTGATCTGCGAGGCCCGCGTAGGCACAATCCGCGACCCGAACCGGAGGACCTCATGACCACGCACAAGAAGCGGAACAACACGGCGCGCCGCAAGGCCGCTCACAAGCACAAGCTGGCCAAGGCCCGTCGCCGCATGGGCAGCGAGCTCAAGAAGAAGCCCGGCGGGCGCCTCACCTCGAGCTGAGCCGCGGTCTCTCTCGACGGCGGTGACCCAAGAGGCCAAGAGCTTCCCCACGGGCGGGGCTGTCGGGACGCTCACCGCGCCGGCCGTTGCGGTCCCGCGGTCGCAGGTCCCGCGGTCGCAGGTCCCGCGGTCGCAGGTCCCTCAGTCGCAGATCGTCATGGCGGGCAGCGTCAGCGCGCCCGCGCCGATCGCCGTGACCTCGCCGTCGCCGTCGGCGTCCACCCACAGCGGGTTGACGAGCGCGAACACCGGCGCGCCCTGCCGCACGTACGGCATGTCGTGGTCGCCGGTGGCGAGGATCACCAGCGGCCCATCGACGTCGATCGGCACCTCGATCACCTCGTCCAGATCCACCACGTCGGCGGTCTCGGTCTCGAGCGCGCGGTCGATCACCACGCGGCCATTGTGGAACACGAGCAGGCGGTCCACGCGATCCCAGGGGGCGCTGCGCAGGCGCACGCGGACGCGGTAGGTGCCGTCCTCGGCGGTCACGGTGCTGCCGGGCAGCGGCCCATCGGGCAGATCGGCCATCGCGCCGCCGCCCACCGTGGTCGAGCCGGCGCGCAGGGCCGCGACGATCTCGTCCTTGGTCACCTGCTGAGGCACGTCGGCCTGTGACGGGATGTAGCTGCGCGGGTAACCGGTCGGTCGGCCGACCGAGTGCGTGTCGGAGTTGCCCACCGCGGTGATGTGAACGCCCTGGTTGAGCAGGCCGAGCCAATCCTCGAGCACCTCGCAGTACTGCGAGGCGTCGTTGAAGACCTCGACCGTGTCGAAGGCGAGGGTCCACTGCGGGTGATCGGTGAGCGAGTCGATCGCCACGTCGGCGGTATAGCCCACCTCGTCGAACAGGCCCTGTGAGGCGCGCGGGTGGTTGAGCTGCACGATCTCGGCCCCGCGATCCCGTGCCTCCTGCACCAACTCGGGGATACGACGCTGCCGCCAGCGGCCGTCCTCCTTGATCGACAGCGCGGGCACCCCGAGGGCGGGCGCCGTCCGGTCCAACTGCATCCCGTAGGCCCCGATGTGCGCCACGAGGGGTGAGATCTCGACACCGGTGATCGGGGCACCGATGCGGTCCGCCAGGCCCATCGACCGCACCAGCCCAGCGTAGTCGAACATCACGTCGTGATCGCTGGGCACCATGAACCCGACGCCCTCGCTGGCGTTCATCAGCACGATGCTCTCGACGGGCGTGGCGCTGTCGGTGCTGGGCGAGGCGTGCTGGTGGAACTCGCCGCTGCTCCAGCCTTCGAAGGGGATGACCTCGTCGAGCACCACGGCGTGCTCCAGCACCTGACCCGCCTCGACGTGCACCGACCGGTCGTCGACCGCGTAGTGCCAACCGCGGCTCGTGATGACCTGCCAGTCCCCCGCGGCGAGCGCGATCTCACCCTCGTCCACCACGAACTCGACCCGCTGCTCGACGGGGCGCTGGAGCCACACCTTGGCGATCAGCCGCTGGCCGTGCTGATCCTCGACGGTGACGTGCAGGCGGCCGGGCGCGGGCGGGGCGAGATCGACGTCGGCGCCCGCCGCGGTGACCTGGAAGTCGATCGGCCCCAGGTC
>CALBMW010000994.1 GCA_937896275.1 uncultured Myxococcales bacterium | reverse complement strand
GATCTGCCGCAGCCCCGCAGCCTCGGCCGCCAGCCACGCCAGCAGCGCGGTCCGCGCGTTGCCCAGGTGCAGGTCACCGGTGGGCGTGGGGGCGAAGCGCCCCGCGCCACGCTCGGGGAGGGCAGGGACGATCACCGCGGGATCACCGCAGGAAGATGGCCGCCACGACGGCGCCCAGGGCCACCGCGGCCACCACCACGGCCAGCAGCACGCGGGCGTCGCTGCTGCCCCTCCCTTCGTCGCGCGCCGGACCGGCCATGGTGCGGTCGGGCACCGGCTGCGGGCGCGGCATCGGACGCGAGCCCCTCGCCCGTGGTGCCTCGTCCATCGAAGCACCCTCATCGCGCTGGGGCGCGAGCGGGCGCTCGTCGGTCTCGCGCAGCGCCGCCTGCACGTCGCTGTGGCGGAACTGTCGGATCTCTTCGCTGGCCCGCTCGGGGACCGGGGCCGTGTGGCCAGACGGCGTGGCGTTCAGCGCCGCGGCCAGCTGCGCGGCCAGCCCGCCGTCGTCGACCAGCGTGGCGGCCTCGGGATCCTCGTCTTCCGCCCCCTCGTCCTCCTGATCCTCGATCGTCGTGGCGTCGTCACCTGCCTCGAAGCCGCCGGCGCGGTCGTCCGGGGCCAGCGCCGACGCGTGGAAGGACAGCGTGGCCTCGCTGGCGCTGAGGCGCCGCGGGATCGAGAAGGCGGGCGAACCCATCGAGGTCTCGAGCAGATCGCCCGTCGCCGCCGCCGCCGCCACCGCCACCGGCTCCTTGCCCGACAGCACCGCGATCATCGCCCGCGCGTCGGCCGGTCGCTCGGCCGGCTCCGGGTTGGCGGCCATCGCGAGCGCACGCGCCAGCCCCGGCGGCACCGCCTCGCCCAGCGCGTTGACGGCCAGGTCGGGTCGCGCCTGCTGCAAGTGCGCCCGACACACGTCGACCGGGTTGCTCGGCTGGATGAAGTGCGTGCCCAAGACCATCCAGTAGCCGATGAGCGCCAGGGCGTAGAGATCGGTGCGCCCGTCGACGGCGTTGCGGAACCACTGCTCGGGCGCCATGAAGCGCGGGCTGCCGAAGACCTCGCCGTTGACCGTGAGGGCCGTCGCGCCCTCGTCGGCGGTGAGCTTGGTGAGGCCGAAGTCGATCAGGCGCACCCACGGTCCGTCCTGGCGCGTCTCGAGGAGCAGGTTCTCCGGCTTCAGGTCGCGATGCACGATCCCCGCATCATGGCAGACGGCGAGCGCGGCGAGCGCCTGGCCCAGCAACGACACGGTCTCCTTGACGGTGAACCGGCGCTCCACGAGCACATCGCGCAGGCTCTGCCCCTCGATGAGCTCCATCACCATGGCCGGCGTGCCGTCGGCCAGCACGTCGTACTCGAGCAGCGTGACCAGGTTGGGGTGGTGCAGCTTGCCGATGGCCTGGGCCTCGCGCCGAAAGCGCCGGACCACGTCGCCGAAGCCCTCGGAGGGGGCGTCGAGCACCTTGATGGCGACCACGCGTCCGAGCCGCAGATCCTCGGCGGCGTAGACGACGCCCATGCCGCCCTCTCCGATGACGCGCTGCACGCGGTACTTTCCGAGGAGGGTCGCGCCCAGGTGCGCGTGACGGTCCGCCATGCGCGCGACCATATCACAAGCGGCGCGCTATGCTCCCCGCGATGAGCGCCTCGCTGCCGGACCGGGGAGACCTGGTGATCGCCTTCTCGGTGGCCTTCGCGCTGCTGCCGGTCGCCGCGCTGTACGTCGCCCGCTGGTGGCTGGACCGCGGACGCAGCGAGCCGCCCTGGGCCTTCCCGCTGCTGCTGCTGTTCGGCGGCGCCGGCGGCCTCTTCTTCGCGCTGGTGGGCTTCGCCGAGGTCGCCAACCTCTTCGCGTTCTTGTACGGGCCCGACGCCGCGGCCGAGCCGCTGCTCTACAACGCCGTGGTCGCGCCGGCCGCGGAGGAGCTCGGCAAGGCCTTCATCTTGTTGGTGTTTCTGCTCACGCGCTGGTATCGCGGCCCGGTCGACGGGCTGCTCTATGGGTGGGCGGCCGGGGCCGGTTTCGCGTGCGTGGAGAGCTTCGCGCACTTCGCCACGGCGTACGTCTTCCAGGGCACCACGGGGTGGTTCACCGAGGTCGCCCTGCGCGCGGGCCCGGCGGTGGTGGTGCACGGCAGCGCCACGGCCGCGGTGGGCGCCTTCCTGGGGCTGGCGCGCTTCGATGGGCGGCCGGCCGTCGCCGTGCTGGCCCCCGTGTGTGGCGTCACGGTCGCGCTGGGCATCCACGGGGGCTGGAACGCGCTGCTCTTCCTGTCGGCGACCACGCTGGACCCCGACTACGAGAACCTCGCCTACCTGGCGCAGCCGGCGGTGCTGGTGGGCGTGGCCGTGGCCCTCGTCGCCGCGCTCGGCATCGAGGTGCGGGCCCTGGAGGGTGAGCTGGCCTCCGAGGTGGCGGAGGGCCGGTTGTCGGTCCACGAGCTCGCCGCCGTCCTGAATCGCCGCGAGCGTCGGCGCCCGGCCTGGCTGCGCTTGGGCAGCGGCCGGGCCGCGTTGGTGGGCGCCGCGCTTCAGCTCGGGCTGGCCCTGCGTCGGTACCGTCGAGAGGGTCGCGGCGCCGGCCATGTGGACCGACTCCGGCGCGACCTGCGCGCGGCCCGTCGCCCACCGACCCCTTGAGAGCCTCGGGGCGCAGGTCAAGGCGTCGAAGAGGCTCGGGTCGAGCAGGGCCTCGGGCGGTTCAGGGCGACATGCTCCCGGGTGGCCGACCCTGCGGCATCATCCCCGGTGGCATCATCCCCGGCGGCATGCCGCCGCCCGGCATCCCACCCGGCATCCCGCCCGACGGCGCCTCGGGCTCCTGGATGAACTGGTCCGGCGTCTGCTTGACCAGCGTCTCGACCGCGTACTTGCTGACCTTGACCACGTAGTCGTTGGTGTCCGCCTTGACGTAGTAGGCGTCGCCCACCGCCTTGCCGATCCGGTAGACCGTCTCGGCGTCCTCCTTGCGCACCGTCACCACCGTCGCCTCGTCGCCCAGGCCGTAGCTCGGCTCGACCGTCCTGCCCACGGGCTCCGAAAGCTGCACCTGCCGCGCGCTGCTGACGAAGGCGCGCGCCTTGCTCTGGTCCACGGGCGCGTCGGACGGCAGCTCGTTCACCGCCCAGCCACCCCGGTCGTTCTTGACCACCGTGATGCTGCGCTGCGGGCCGGTGACCTGTACCTCGGTCGGCTCGTCGAGCTGCACGTAGTGGGTGTCGACGTAGCTGCGCACCTGATCGGCCAGGGCCTGGGCGGCGAAGCCCCGCGCCACATAGACGGCGTCATCGCCCGCGCGCCGCGCGTGGACGCTGCTGCCCTTGGCGTTGCCGATGACCAGCTCGGTGGTCTGGTCGCCGACGACCAGCTTCAGCTTCCGCGCGTACTCGCGCTCCCCCACGTCGAGGGCGTTGTGGTTGGCCTTCTGCGAGGCGACCGCGGCGCCGATGCGGGCGTCGAGGATCCGGTCGAGCACCTCGTCGACCTTCTTCTTGTCGGCCGGGTAGTCGTCCGCGCTCGTGACCACCCACCCCTCGCCCTTGCGCGTCAGGCTCACGCTGGCCGCGGCCTCGCCCGCCTTGGCCGGCTTGCCGGTGATCGTCACCTGGCTGATCGACTCGAGCTTGGCGTCCACCAGCGGCTGTCGGTCGTCGCTGGGCTCGCTGCCGGCGCTCGCCCAGGTGAGGGCCGCCAGGGCCACCTGCCCCGCGAGCAGGCCCATCAGCACCTTGTTGGTCGTGTTCATGCGTCCTCCAGGGGGATCGGTCGCGCCATGCGCCGGCGGGTGATCGCCACCCCCAGCACGCCCAGCAGGGCCGCGAGCACGAAGCCGTAGTTGCCCAGCTGCCACTTCCAGCGCTCCGCGTCGTCCATCTTGCGCAGCGTCCGCGCGAAGGCGCCGGCCGACCGAATCTGCAGCAGGTCCGTGTCCTCGAGGGTCCAGTCGATCAGGTTGCGCACGAGCAGCAGGTTGCCGCGGTAGGCGCCGCCGGACGGCTGCATGCTCAACGAGGCCACCGCGTCGCCGACGACATCGGCCGAGGCCAGCACCACCAGCCGCGCGTCGGGCGTCGACTGCTTCATCGTGCGCCCGGTGCGGTCCGCCTTGTCCTCGAGATCCCCCTCCGGCTTGGCGTCGGGGATGAACAGCGGCGAGGGCTTGTCGGCGAAGTAGCTGGGGATGGCGCCGCGGAGCGTCGCGGCCACCACCTTCTCGCTCGTGCTGTCGGCGTCGGCCGGCGCGAAGCCTGCCTCGGGGTACTGCTGAAAGTCCGGCTCGAGCACCGGGCTGCCCTGCAACCACGATCCCGCGCTGGTCTTGAGCAGCACCTCGCTCTCGACGCCGTCGATCGCCTTGAGCTCGAGCGGCGAGGCCCAGGTCATCGTCACCGAGTCCACGCCGTTGAGCGCCGCGTGGCGGTCGGCGAAGCCCTCGCGGCGGATGTCGGCGAAGAAGGGGTAGGGCAGGTTGCGGTAGCTGCGGATGGTGTACTGACCGCGCTTCACGTTCACCGGCACCGGCAGGGGCGTGTTCTGCGGATCCATCACGAAGGACTGCCGGACGCCCACGCCGTACGCGTCGAGCAGGTCGAGCAGCTTCTGATCGCCGCTCTCGGCCTTGATGCCTTCGCCCGCGTCGATGTCGAAGGCGCCGGCCAGCGCGATGACCGCGCCACCGCGCATCAGGTATTGATCGAGGGCGAACTGCGCGTTCTCGTCGAGCTCGGTCTTGC
>CALBMW010000993.1 GCA_937896275.1 uncultured Myxococcales bacterium | reverse complement strand
CCGTACATCTTGTGGGCCGACATCGACAGGAGGTCGATGCCCATCGACTGCACGTCGACCGGCACCTTGCCCACCGTCTGGACGGCGTCGGTGTGGAACAGCACGCCGTGGCTCTTGCAGATCGCGCCGATGGCGCCGACGTCGTTGACCGAGCCGATCTCGTTGTTGCCGTGCATCAGGCTCACGAGGACCGTGTCGGGCCGGATGGCCTTCTCGACGTCGGCGGGGTCGACGCGCCCATCCGTCCCCACCGGCAGCCAGGTGATCTCGCAGCCCTGTCGCTCGAGCCAGCGCGCGGTGTCGATGACCGCCTTGTGCTCGATGGGGCTGGTGATGATGTGCTTGCCCTTGTGGCCGTAGAACTCCACCACGCCCTTCAGCGCGATGTTGTCGCTCTCGGTCGCGCCGCTGGTGAAGACGATCTCCTTCGCGGTGGCGCCGATGAGCTTCGCGATGTGCTCGCGCGCCTGCTCGACGGCCTCCTCGGCCGCCCAGCCGTAGGCGTGGTTACGGCTCGCGGCGTTGCCGAACTGCGTCGTCAGGTAGGGCAGCATCGCCTCGACCACCCGCGGATCGCAGGGTGTCGTGGCGTGATTGTCCATGTAGATGGGCAGCTTCATCCGGTCGTCACCTCGTCAATGGGCCGCGAGCCCGGTGATCAACGTCAACCCGTCGTTGCCGGGATCGGGGCGCTCGCAGCAGCCGCAGGCGTGCTGGGGCTCGTTCTTCTGTCCGCAGCCGTGGCAGCCCTGAAGAAAATCCAGGCTCTCCACCAGCTCGGCCTCCAGGCCCCGCAGCTCGCCGATCTGTCGACGAACCGCGTCGAGGCGGGCGGCGTAGTCGACCTCGACCGACGCCATGGCCAGCCGCGGGGACTCGCCGGCCTCCCAGCGCTCGACCAGCGCGCGGATGTCGCCGAGTGAGTAGCCGAGCCTCTGCAGGCGGTCGATGTAGCCGATGCGCGCCACGTTTCCCGCGTCGTACTCGCGAAAACCGCCGCGGGTACGCCGGGCGGGCCGCAGCAGGGCGAGCTCCTCGTAGAGGTGCAGCGCGCGGACGGTCTTGTCGCACAGCCGCGCGAGCTCACCGATCTTCAGTAGTTTTGCGCCGTCTCGCGCCATGTCGACCACCTCGCGGCTGCGGACCCTACAGAGGGGTCCGATGCCTGTCAAGCAATCGAACCCTTACGTTAGGGTTTGATTCTGCCGGCCGGTTTAGGTCGCGTCCAGGGCGCACTTTGCGGACGCCGTCACGGCCCCGCGCGGCGCGGCTTCAGGGGTTGGTGCGCACGTAGGCGCGCATCTGCTTGCCGTTCGGCAGGGTGACCGTGACGCCGAACAGGCTCTGCGCGTCCTCGGGCAGGTCGAGCACTTCCTGCAGGCCGGCCACCAGATCGGGGCCGTGGCTGCCCAACTCGACCAACGGCGTCTCGGCGGGCCAGCCGAGGCCCGCGATCACCTCGCGCGGCAGGACCTCGTCGACGGTGATGCGCGTCGGGATGCGGCCCCCCGCCGGCATGTTGGCGCGGAAGCGGCGCGCGGTCTCTTTGACCCGGCCGACCGACACCTCGGGCATCGGAAAGGGATCGACGGGCGCCGCGGTGGCGGCCGGGATCGCGGCGGGGATCGCGGGCGAGGCCGACGACGGCAGGTGGTTCAGCACGACCGGCGACGACCGTTGCATGGCGCCCCCCACGGTGTTCGTCGGCGAGGGCTCGCGCTTCGTCCTCGGTGCCCCCCGCGCGCCGACCTGCGCGCCCGCCGCGACGGCCTCGGCCGGCTCATCCGAATCCGAATCTGAAGGATCGCCCGCCACCGCAGGCGTCCGAGAGGGCGCGGCGACGGTCACGGTCGACGGCGGCGCGACCGGCTGGCTCAGCCACCAGAACGCCCAGGTCGCCGCCACCACCGCCACCGCCGCCAAGACCAGTCGCCCCATGCAGGCCTCCGATTGAAGCGGCGGGACGTTAGCACACGCGGTCAGCCACCGCCGCCACGCTCAATCCGAAGCGTGTACGGGACCGCCTCGAGCATCAGCGTGCGCACCAACACGCGGTAGCGCCCGGCCCGCGTGGCCTGCAGCCTCACGTCGGTGTGATTGGCCCCACGCTCGCGCTCGCCCACGGGCTTCCGGCGCCGCGGGGGGAAGACCTTGGGCACGACCCGCCGGCCGACCGGGTGGACGGCCACCACGCGGACCCTCTCACCGGCCGCGAGGTCGAGGCTGAACCAGTCCGCGTCGCTGACGCAGGTGACCGCCCGCGCCGGCGTATCCCCCCGCAGCAGCCGAGCCTTGCCGCGGGCGTCGTTGGGCTCCATCGCGTCGGCGCCACAGGTGCGCGGGGGTGGTGCCTCGTCGGGCGGTGGCAGCGCCGCGACCAGGGGGGTGGGGGCGGCCGCTGCCGCCTGGAGACCGAGAGACAGGGCGACGAGCGCCCCCGTGATGAGATACCGGCCCATGCTCACCTCCTTCAGGGTGGGTCCGAGCCCTCAGGAGAGCGAGCGCCGTGCCAGGCATAACCGGCTGATTTTATTGCCTTTCTATGAGACTGCCGGGCGTATCGATCGGAGCGGGCGTCCAGATGTTGGACGCCCGCCGTCAGGCCTTGATCATCAGGTCGGCCACGCGGCGCCCGAAGGCCACCGGATCGGGCAGCGGGCTGCCCTCGACCAGCAGCGCCTGCCCGTACAGCAGGTGCGCGAAGTCCACCAGCCGGGCGTCCTCGCGGTCCGCGTCGTAGATGCCCTGCATCTTGGCCAGCAGTGGGTGCGCGGGGTTCAGCTCCAAGATGCGCTTCTGCTTCGGCGCCGCCTGCCCGCTGGCCTCGAGCAGCCGCTCCAGGCCCGGGCTCAGGTCCGCCTCGTCGCCCACCAGGCACACCGCGCTCTCGGTCAGCCGCGACGACAGCCGCACCGCCTTGATGTGCTCGTCGAGGGTGCCCTGCAGCCGCTCGAGCAGCGACGCGTGAGCCTCCTGCGCGGCCTTGCGCGCCTCTTCGGCCTTCTTCCGCTCATCCTCGGTGCCCAGCTCGACCTCGCCCTTGCCAACCGACTTCAGCGGCTTCTCGGCGAAGGTCGTCAGGTGCCCCGCGATGATCTCGTCGATGGGGTCGACCAGGTACAGGACCTCATAGCCCTTCGCTCGGAAGGCCTCGAGGTGGGGCGACTTCTCGACGGCGGCGCGGCTCTCGCCGGTGATGAAGTAGATGGCCTCCTGGCCCTCACCCATCCGGTCGACGTACTCGGCCAGGCTGGTCGACTTCTCCGCATCCGCGCTCGACAGGAACATGAGCAGCGGCTTGACGTCGTCGGCGTACTCGAAGTCGGTCACCCCCTCCTTGAGCACGCGGCCGAACTTGCCCCAGAAGTCGGCGTAGCGGTCGCGGTCCTCGCGCTGCACCTTGGCCAGCGTGTCCACGATCTTCTTGGCGACCTTCTTCTTGATCTTCCCCACGCGCCGGTCCTGCTGGAGCATCTCGCGCGAGACGTTCAGTGACAGGTCCGGCGAGTCGACGACGCCCTTCACGAAGCGCAGCCACTCGGGCAGCAGCTCGTCGGCGCGGTCCTTGATCAGGACGCGGTTCACGTACAACTGAAGGCCGAACTTGTAGTCCCGATAGAACAGATCGAAGGGCGCCCGCGACGGCACGAACAGCAGCGACCGATACTCGAAGGTGCCCTCGGCCTTGAGCGAGATCGTCTCGAAGGGAGCCTCCCAGTCGTGGCTGATGTGCTTGTAGAACTCGGCGTACTCCTCCGCGGTGACGCTGGCCGGATCGCGGGCCCAGATGGCCTTCATCGAGTTGACGGTCTTCCACTCGACGGTGGTCGTGGGCTCGGCGCCCTCGATGGGCTCGCCCTCCTCGTCGCGCGGGGCCTCGGTGCGCGTGACGCGCAGCTCGACGGGGTACTGAACGAAGTCCGAGTAGCGCTTGATGACCTCGCGCAGCGTCCACTCGGCGGTGAAGTCGGCGAGGCCGTTGTCCGGATCGGCGTCGCGCAGGTGCAGCGTCACGGTGGTGCCCTGCCCGTCGCGCTCGCCGTCGCCCACGTCGAAGTGGCCGTCGCCGGCGGAGTGCCAGCGGGTCGCCTCGTCCGTGCCGGCCTTGCGGGTCACGACGGTGACCTCGTTGGCGGCGATGAAGCTCGAGTAGAAGCCGACGCCGAACTGGCCGATGAGGCGCTCGGTGTCGCCCTCGGCCTTCTGCGCCTCGGCCACCCGCTTGGCGAACTCGCGCGTGCCCGAGTGCGCGATCGTGCCCAGGTTCTGGATGGCCTCCTCGCGCGTCATGCCCACGCCGTTGTCCTCGACGGTCAGCGTGCGGGCGACGGCGTCCGTCGACACGCGGATCTGGAGGGGCTGCTCGTCGAGGCGGAGAGAGGGTTCGGTGAGCGCCTCGAAGCGGAGCTTGTCGAGGGCATCCGAAGCGTTCGAGATCAGCTCGCGCAGGAAGATCTCCTTGTGCGAGTAGAGCGAGTGGATCATCAGGTCCAGCAACTGCTGGGCCTCGCTCTTGAAGGTGAAGGTCTCGGTCCCGGCCACGGCCAGCCCTCCTTTGCTTTCGCGGTTGGTTTGGCGTAAGGGCTGGCCACAATAAGGACCGACCGCGACAGCGCAAGGGGGAACGCCATGACCGACCGCCACCCGCACCGCGACAATGTCGAGCCCTTCGACGGCCACCACCCCGTCATCGACCCCAGCGCGTGGGTGCACAAGAGCGCGGTGATCATCGGGCAGGTCACCCTCGGGGCGCGCTGCAGCGTCTGGCCCCACGCCACCCTGCGCGGCGACGAGGGCTTCATCCGCGTCGGCGACGACACGAACATCCAGGATGGCACGACGGTGCACATGACCGGCGGCGAGTCGGACACCATCGTGGGCAGCCGGGTGACCGTGGGGCACAACTGCATCCTGCACGGCTGCACGGTCGAGGACGACGTCCTCATCGGCATGGGCTCGCTGGTGATGGACGGCGTCGTCGTCGGCACGGGCAGCTACGTCGGCGCGGGCACGCTGATCACCGGCGGCAAGATCATCCCACCGGGCTCGATGGTGTTCGGCAACCCCATGCGCATCATGCGGGCCGTCGACGCGCGCGAGCGTGAGTGGATCGCCTACGCCTGGAAGCACTACGTCGACGGCGCGCAGAAGTACCGCGTCGGTTGACCTCGCCGGCTTTCGCTATACTGGCCGCCATGTCCGCCGACCCCTCCGAGCCTGATGAGCCGCGCCGCAGCCTGAGCCCCGCGCAGCGCCGACGGCTGCCGATGTTCCCGCTGCCGGGGGCGGTCCTCTTCCCCGACGCCCTGATGCCCCTCCATGTCTTCGAGCCTCGCTACGTCGCCCTCGTCGAGCACGCGATGGCCCACCTCGACGGCGCCATCGCCATCGCGACGCTGCGGCCCGGGCACGAGGCCGAGTACACCGGGCGTCCCCCGGTCTACCCTGTGATGGGCGCCGGCGTGATCATCGCGTCGGACGACCGGCCCGATGGGCGCTACGACATCGTGGTCCGGGGCCTGGAGCGCGTGCGCGTGCGGCGGGAGTTACCGCCCACCGAGCCCTTCCGAGAGGTCGCGGTCACCACGCTCGTGGACGAGCCCGCGGTCAAGCACCCCCTCGAGCACCGGCTGCGCGATCTGCTGATGCAGCTCGCCGAGCGGGCCCCGGCGGCGCGCGAGGCGCTCCACCTGATCGTGTCCCAGGCCGAGAGCGCCGGCGAGCTGACCAACCTGGTCGGCATGCACGCCCTGAGCGATCCGACGCTCAAGCGCCTCCTGCTCGAGAACGTCGACGTGGCGGGGCGCCTGAGCCTGGCATGCGACGCGATGGGCCGCCTGCTGCTCGAGGTCCACTCCGCGCCCGCGGGCACCCTCCACTGAACCGCGGGCACTGAACCGCGGGCACTGAACCGCGGGCACTGAACCGCGGCTGCCGGCCTCAGCCACCACCCGAAGCGGCGACGGCGTCCGAATCCCCCGCGGGCTGCCCGCGCGCCGCACCCTCCGGCTCGACGTCCACCCAGCCCCGCGCCGTCTTTCGCACCAGCTCCGCCGCCGCATCCATCCAGACCGGGTGCGCGTTGAGCGAGGGCACCAGCAGCAGCTCCTCGCCGCCCGCAGCGCGGAAGTCAAAGACCGCGCGCATGCCGATCTCCTCGAGCGTCTCGAGGCAATCAGCGGTGAAGGCCGGACAGAAGACTGCCAGCTTCTTCACCCCCTCCTGTGCGAGCCGCACCAGCACCTGGTCGGTGTAAGGGCGAATCCAGGGCGTGCTCCCCAGCCGTGACTGGAAGCAGACGGTGAAGCGGTCGTCGCTGAGGCCGAGCTCGGCGGTGAGGGCGCGGGCGGTGGCCAGGCACTGGGCGCGATAGCAGTTGCGGTTGGCCATCCCGATGGCCGCGCAGCAGTCCTCGCGCTTGAGGCAGTGATCGCCGCTCTCGTCGCTCTTGAGCATGTGCCGCTCGGGCAGCCCGTGGAAGCTCAGCAACACGTGATCGGGGGCGTGCTCCTCGAGCAGCGGGCGTCCGATGGCGGCGAAGGACGAGACGAAGCCGGGCTCGTCATAATAGGGCGGCACCACCGCCAGGCTGGGGGTGTTCCAGCGCGCCGCCGCCTCACGGTAGATCAGCTCGAGCGTGCTGCCGGTCGAGCTCGCGGCGTACTGCGGGTAGAGCGGGAAGACGACGATGCGGTCGGCGCCCGCGGCGCGCAGGCGCTCGAGCGCGTCGGGGATGGAGGGGCTGCCGTAGCGCATCGCCAGCTCGACGTGGCATCCAGGAAGGCGCGGCCGCAGGCCACTGACCAGGGCGCGGCCGTGGACGATCAGCGGCGAGCCCTCGGGGGTCCAGATCTTCTGGTACGCGGCGGCCGACTTCTTCGGCCGAAAGGGCAGGATGAAGAGGTTCAGCAGCAGGAAGCGGCCCACCGGGTTCACGTCGATCACCCGAGGATCGTTGAGGAACTCACGCAGGTAGCGGCGGACGGGCCCCGGCTCGGGCGCGTCGGGCGAGCCCAGGTTGACCACGAGGACGCCGGTGGCGGTCACGGGTCGCCTCCGAGGATGGCCAGCAAGAACTGGTAGATCTCGGCGTACTCGCGGGCGACCGCCCCCGTGGGCTTCCCCGCGCCGTGCCCCGTCGCGCGCTCGAAGCGCATCAAGATCGGCGCGTCGCCCTTCTGGGCCTCTTGCAGCCGCGCGACGAACTTGGCGGTGTGTGCCCAGTGGACGCGGGTGTCGTTCTCGGCGGCGCTGGCGAGCACCGCGGGGTAGCGCACGCCGTCGATGATCTGATGGTAGGGGGAGTAGGCCCACAGCCAGGCCAACTGCTCGGGCTTGTCGGCGCTGCCGTACTCCTCGCTCCAGACCTCGCCGGGCGGGAAGCGCTCGTAGCGCACCATGTCGTAGAGGCCCACGCGGGACACCGCGGCCGCGAACAGGTGGGGCACGCGGGTCAGCGTCGCGCCGACAAGCAGGCCACCGTTGCTGCCGCCGAAGATCGCCACCCGATCGGGGCGGGTGATGCGCTCGCGCAGCAGGTAGCGCAGGGCATACTCGAAGTCGCCGAAGACCTGAAACTTGCGGCCCAGCATGCCCGCCTTGTGCCAGGCCTCGCCACGCTCGCCGCCGCCGCGCAGGTTGGCCACCGCGTAGACGCCCCCCTGCTCGAGCCAGTAGAGGACGTTGCGCGAGAAGCCCGGGGTGATGCTGACGTTGAAGCCGCCGTACCCGTAGAGCAGCGTGCGGTTCGCGCCGTCGCGTACCAGGTCCTTCCGGTGCACGAGGAACATGGGCACCGAGGTGCCATCGAAGCTGGGGTACTCCACCTGGTCGACCGTGTAGGCGTCGAGGTCGAGGTCGGTGGCCACCTGAAGCAAGGTCTGCGTCGCGCCCGGCCCCTCGGCGGTGACCGGCGTCGAGAACAGCGTCGGCGGGTAGAAGAAGGAGTTGAACGACCACAGCACCCGATCGACGTCGGGATCGGTGGCCAACCCGTCGACCGTGCCCTTGACGGGCGTCGGCAGCGCTCCGAGCGCGCGGCCGTCACGCGCGTGCAGGGTCAACTCGCTGACCGCGTTGACCAGCCGCTGCGCCACCATCCCGCCCTTCACGAGCCCCACCCCCTCGAGCGGCCAGCGGCCCTCGGGCAGGATCTCGACCCACTTGCCAGGCTCCGGGTGCTCCGGATCGACGCGCACCAGGCGGCCGTTGGGCGTGGCGTGGGTGGTGGTGGCGTAGAAGCCGTCCGCGGTCATCTGCGGCACCGACCAGACGCCGTCGGCGGGGCCGGCGTCCACATCGGTCCAGCGCTTCGCGTCGCGGTCGTAGAGGTGCAACGTGCTGTTCGACCAGCTCACGTAGCGCACCACGGACAGCCACCGTCCGTCGCTGCTCAGCCCGACGGCGGGCCAGTCGCTCCGCTCGGGCAGACGGTCCTTGCCCATGATCAGCGCGTCGTCGGCCCAGGGCGCCCCGAGGCGATGCTCGTAGACGTGGCGGTCGTAGGCGGTGACGCCTTCGTGGCGCGTGTAGACGAAGCCACCGCCGTCGGGCAGCCAAGCGAGCGAGCAGGCCCGCGTGTAAGGGATGGCGTCGTCCAACACCCGGCCCGTGGCGACCTCGATGACACGCAGGGTGCTGACCTCGTCGCCGTCCTTCGAGGTGCCGTAGGCGACCTTCGCGCCGTCCTGGGAGGGGTAGAACCAGTCCAGCGCCACATGGCCGGCGGCGTCGAGCGCGCCCGGATCGACCAGCACCCGCGCGGGCTCACCGTCCGGCTGCCCGAAGAGGGCCGGCTGCTCGGCGCCGGGCAGCTTCTGCATGAAGAACACCGCGCCCGGCACGACCGCCGGGCTGCCCACGTGGCCGATGCGAAAGAGCGCCTCGACGCGCTCGGCCAGGCCCGGACGAGGGTGCCCCGCCAGCCACCCGTCGAGGCGCGCGTTCTGAGCGTCGATCCAGGGCGCCGCCTGCTCCATCGACTCGAGCGGGCGGTAGGGATCCTGCACCGAGACGCCATGCAGGGTCTCGGTGAGGGGCTGCCGTGGCGGGCGGGGCATGGGCGTCTCCGCGAGCGCCACCAGGGGCGCGAGCAGGATCAGGGCGAGGCAGCGCACCGAGGTTCTCCGAGCGCGGGCGGGCGAAGCGGCAGCATTCCCGACGACGCGCCGGGGGTCAAGCTGGCGCCGAGGGGCCGCACGGCCGCGCGCGCGAGTTGCTCGCGATTCTGGTCAGAGGAGCGCGCGCAGGACCGCCAGGGCAGCGCCGGTGATCGCCCCGGCGGCGAGCCAGAACGACACGGGCCGAAGGGCCGCGCCGCGCGCTGAGGTCACCGCCCGTGCGAGGTGAGGGGGCGTGGCCGCCTCCCCGAGGGTTGCTGTCGCGTCGAGGGCCGCGGGCGGGGCGGGCGTCTGGTCGAAGAGCTCCAGCACCAACGAGTCGCAGGCCTCGAGCAGATCGGCCGCATCCATGGGCGCGAGAGCCTCTTCGAAGGCCTCGAGGAAGGCGCGCGCGTCGGGGAAGCGCTCCGTCGGGCGCTTCGCCATCGCGCGACCGATGACGGCCTCGAGGGCGGGGCCGAAGAGCGGCCGCTCGATGACCTGGGCCGGCCGCACCGGCGCGGCGTGCAGGTGCAGCCACCGCACGCGGGCCGCCGGATCGGGGCCGAGCTGCGCGCAGCGCACGTCGTCGGGCAGGAACGGCGCGCGACCGGTCAGCAAGGTCCAGCCCAGGACGCCCAGCGCATAGACGTCGGCCGCGGGGCTCGGCGGGCGGCCCGCGATCCGCTCCGGCGCGCGGAAGATCAAGCCATCGTCCAGGGCGGGGCCGGGCCGGGGATCGAGGGAGGGCGCCACCGCCGCGTCGATGAGCAGGACGCGGTCGAAGCCGAAGCGACTCGGCGCCACGAGGACGTGGGCGGGCCGCAGATCGCCGTGGGGCACCCCCCGCGTGTGGAGCGCCGCCAGGCCGGCGGCGATCCCGCGCAGCACGTCCAGGGCGCGGGCCAGGGGCAAGGAGCCATGGTGAGACAGGTGATCGTCGAGGCTGGCGAGGGCCACCCACTCGCTGAGAATGAAGGGCGTGCCGTCGGGCAGCGCCTCGACGCCGTAGAGGCGCTCGAGGTTGGGGTGATCGAGGTCACGCGTGGCCTCGACGTAGTGCCGGAGGCGCTCAACCGCGCCGGGAGAGCGGGCCTCGGGCAGATCGAGCGTCTTGAGCGCGCGGCGCGCGCGCCCCACGCCGGGCGGCTCGACCTCGTAGACGGAGCCGTGCGGGCCTCCATGACAGAGGTCCAGCACACGGAAGCGCCGGCTGACGACGCTGCCGACGAGCCCGTGCCGGTCGATGGGGGGTGTGCGCTGCCGGTCGAGGCGCTCGGCGTTCATGCAACCTCCGCGGTCCTGAGCCAAAACGGCGGTGAGGACGCGCCCCCGCACCGCAGGGTCGTCGCGAACCCCGCTACTGACGCAGGGCCAAGGCCACGCGAGCGAAGCTGGGACCCCCCACGCCGAAGCCGTGCAGGCGCGCCAGCACCGTCGCCAGCTCGTCGAGGCTCATCTCGTCGTTGGGGTGCAGGATCGCCACCGTCACGCCCGGGTGCGCGGCGCTCAGCGCCTGCAACCGCGCGGTGAGGGCCGGCAGATCCAGGTTCCCGTCGCTGCGCGGCACGTTGGGCGCGCCCTCGCTGATGACGCCGCCCTGAGCGTCCTTCACCGTCACGTGGAAGCCGATGCGGCCGACGCGGACCACGACGGCGCCCTCGGCCGGCAGAACGGTCGACCGCGTGAACAGCGTGAAGTCGAGCACCCCGAGCCCGGCGCCGCCGTCGCTGGCCACGAGGGAGAAGGCGCCGAAGCCGGCCTTCTGCCCCGAGTAGGCCATGCGCAACAGCGTGCGGGCGTTCACCTTGCCGTGCAGCGCAAAGGCGAGAGGTTGGGCGCGATTGACCTCGCTGCCTTCGAGGGCGTGTCGCAACGCCCGCACCCACTCTCCGTCGTCGTCGGCCTCGACGAGCGAGTCCGGGACGGTGGTCGACGGCAGGCCCGGCACCCCCCCCCGGCTGCTGACCATGCCCTCCGGGCCGCCCGCGAGGTAGGGCGACTCGACCAGCGGCGGCGCGCCGTGCACCACCGGCAAGGTGGCCTGCCCGTCGACGAGTTGCTGGCGCAGGGCTTGATCCCAGGGGGGCGCGACGGCGGCGTCAACGGCGACGTCGGCGCCCGCCACGAGGCCGCCCGGGCTGCGCATGAAGCGCCACACCGCGGCCACGCCGCCGCCCAACACGAGGACGACCAGCGCCACCACCAGCGCCGGCCGCCCGCTGCGGGGACTGCGCAGATCGTCACGGTGCAAGGTCGGTCGGTCGCGCTCGCCGATCGGCGCGGGGCGAGGGACGGCGCGGGGCGTCGGCGCCGGCAGAGCCACGGGCGCCGGGCCGGGGGACACGGGCGCTGGTGCG
>CALBMW010000992.1 GCA_937896275.1 uncultured Myxococcales bacterium | reverse complement strand
CGAGGCGCCCACCGCGGCCTTCGATGCGCTCGTGAGCGCGTGGCGCCCCGAGTCGATGCTGGGGCAGGCGGCGTTGCTGTTGGCGCAGGCGCTGCAGCGCTCGGTGGCCGACCTGCCCGCCGTGAGGGATCGCCTCGACGATCCGCGGGCGGCGCTCTCGGCCGCGCCGCACCTGCTCGCCGCCCTCGACGCGCTGCGGGACCATCTGCGCGCGGCCTTCCCCGAGGAAGATCTGCTCGCGCGCATCGACGCCGAGGATCGGCCGGAGCTGGCGCTGCTCGATCGCCTGATCACCGTGCTCGACGCCGGGCCGGCCAGCTGGCTGGACGCAGACCGTCTCGTGGCGGTGCTCGAGGGCCGCAACCGTGCCCTGCTCGAGAGGGCGCCCGAGGCCAGCGCGGGCGTGGTGCGCGCGCTGCTGATCCTCGAGCGGGTGAACCTGCTCGGCGCGGCGGAGCACTTCGACGAGGCCCTGACCTGGGTGGAGCAGGGACGCGCGGCTTCGACCAAGCTGGCCGCCTTCGCGGGCTACGGTTTCGTCTGGGACTTGATGGCGGCTCGACTGGCCCGCCGCGCGGACGACGCGTCGCGGCGGGACGTGGCCTACGCCGCGGTGGCCGAGGGCTGCCCGATCCTGCGCCCCGCCGTGGAGCAGGCGCGCGGCCTCGACGCCCCTGCGCTCAGCGACGCGATGGCCCACTTCGTCGCGGCGCGGCGCATCGCGCGCGCGAATGGTACGGGCGCGATGACCGTGCGCCTGTCGCTCGACACCGCGCGGGACGGCACGATCGTCACCGCGACAGTCGATCTGTCCGTCCTCGAGACGCTGATCGGGCGCACCACGGGGTCGCTCCAGCTCGGCCTTGGCCAGAGCACGAAGGCGCTCGATCACCGCGGCGTGACCTGGTCCTCGAGCGGGGCGGGCGATCCCGCGCAGGTGGCGCTCGAGACGCTCACCTGGCAGGCGTGGCGCGCGCTCGAGGCGGGCGACGAGGCGGCCGTGGACGCGGCGTTGTCTCGGATGATGGCGCTCTGGTACCAGGTCGACCCCGCCTGGCTGGACGCGGGTTCGCCCCCGGAGACGCCGAGCGGCCCGCCTCGCCCGCCCACGGTGCGCGCGCCCCTCGAGCTGGCGTGGGTCCTGACGCTGGCCGATCTGCGGGGTCACGGTCGTCTGGCCCGGTCGATCGGCGCGCAGCTCCTGCGGGCGCCGTCCTGGGACGATCCGCCCGCCGGGTTGCGGGAAGTATGCGGGCCCGAGGGCGCGCCGCCCGAGGACGCGCCGGCCGCCGTGCGCGGCACCTGGTGCAAGGCACCCGAGGCCTTCGCGCGTGGTCTCGACGCGAAGACGCTCCGCGCCCTGGCCACGGTGGTGCACCTCGAGGTCGACGCGCAGGTGGCCGTGGGCGAGCAGGCGGGCGGATCCGGGGACGCCAAGGCGCGGCGGGTGGCGCTCACGGAGGCGGCCCGGCGCGCCCCGCGGCTGGTGCCCGGCTGGGTGGCCCGAGGAGAGCCGCCCGAGGGGCTGGTGGCGGCACGTCGACTCTCGACCCTGGCAGACGCCGAGGCTGCCGCGGCGGCCGGCTACGCCTGTGACATGGCGCTGGGATCGCTCGACGGCCCGAGCCTGCCGGCGCCCCGGCTGGCGGCCCTCAGCGCCGGCTGCGGGCCGGTACCGTTGCGGCTGCCGATCCTCCTTCGAGCCGCGGCCGAGGCGCCCGACGGCTTCGAGGCGCTCGACACCGCGCTCACCTTGGCCGCCCGCGTGCCCGTGGTCCCGCCCGGCGCGATGGCCGATGGTTTGCGGTTGGGTCTGGCGATGCTCACCCGGCCCGGGGCGCCGGATCGCGCGCGCCGCGCGGCCCTCCTGGCGGCCCACGCCGAGACCTACGGCGCGGGCGAGGCGGCCCTGGCCTTCCGTGCCGTGGCCCTGGCCGATCGCATCGTGGCCGGCGGCGACGTCGACGGGGCCGAAGCCCTGCTCGACGAGGCGCTGCGCCGAGACCTCGACGGGGGCCCCGCGGGGGCCTTCGTCAAGAGCATCGTCTACGGCCCGCCCGACGCCCGCGTGGACGTCGCGCGCAAGCTGCTCGGCGGCGGCTGAACCGCTCGGCGAGCTCGACCTGCGCGGGGCTCGGTCCCTCCTCCAGGGCCGGCGCCGGGTGTCGCTCTCGGCTGACGTCCCTCGGGGGCGCGGCCCCATGCCGAGCGCCGCACAGGGCAGCGCGCTGGTCCGGCCATGCGCCCCCCCCGGAGATGGGGATTGGCACCCGGTCGAGCCGCGCCCGTCGAGCCTTGGGCGCCGCGTGGCGCGGGCTCACCAGAAGTGGTCGCCGCAAGTTGCCCCTGTGGCCCGCGGGGAAGTACTTTCGCACTGCCGTCTTTCGGGGGTTGGACATGAGTCGTGGGATTCTTGCGCTGTGCGTGGGCGCCGTCGTGGTGCTCTCCGTGGCTGGGTGCGAGTCGGACAAGAGCATCGACGACACCGACGCGGCCGTCGCGGCCGTGGACGGTGGTCAGGGCGGGGCCCCGATGGGCGGCGTGCCCGGTGAGGGCGGCGCCCCGATGGGCGGCGTGCCCGGCGACGGGGGAAGCGGCGGCGTGGGCGGCGACGGTGGCCAGGGCGGCGACGG
>CALBMW010000991.1 GCA_937896275.1 uncultured Myxococcales bacterium | reverse complement strand
CCCGACGCCACCCCGGGCGACGCCGCCCCCATCGACGTCGCGCCGCCGCCGCCGCTGGCGCTCAACGAGGTGCAGTGTCGTGGCGCAGACTGGGTCGAGGTCTTCAACCCTACCGGCGACGAGATCCCATTGTCGGGCTGGGTGTTGACCGACCGCCCCGGCGACGCGGCGCGGGCCTTCGTGATCCCTGCGGGGGTCTCCGTGCCGGCCGGGGGCTTCGTCGTGGTGCCCGACCACGGCCAGCTTCCGTTCGGCATCGGCTGCGACGGCCAGACGGTCGTGCTGCTCGACCCTCGCGAACGCGAGGTCGACCGGATTCAGGTCGATGCGCCCGCCGACGGCGCCACCTGGGGCCGCCTGCCCGACGGCGCCGACGCGTGGCGGTCTACTCGCCCGACGCCCGGCGCGCCCAACGAGGCGGTCCCCGAGATCGCAGTGTGGATCAACGAGGTGGAGTGCCGCGGGGTGGAGTGGGTCGAGCTGTTCAGCGGAGAAGCGGAGCCCATCGATCTGAGCGGGTGGAGCCTCGGCGACCGCATCGACGACCCCGCGGGCGGCTACGTGATCCCCGACGGCGTCGCGCTCCAGCCCGGGGGGTTCGTTCTGCTGCCATTCGACGGCGACCCGCTGCCCTTCGGGGTGGGCTGTGACGGCCAGCGCCTCTGGCTGCGTGACGCGCGCGGCGTCGTGCACGACTCGGCGTCGATCGACGGCCCCGTCGAGGGCGCCACCTGGGGCCGGTTGCCCGACGGTCAGGGGGAGTGGAGCGACACCTTGGCGACGCCCGGCGCGGCCAACACGCCGCTGCCCGAGATCGACGTCGCGCTCAACGAGGTGCAGTGCCGCGGCCAGGAGTGGGTCGAAATCTACAACCATGGCGACGCGCCGCAGGACCTGACCGGACTGTTCGTCACCGACCGACCGGAGGAGGAGGCGCGCCGTTACCTGCTGCCCGCGGGGACGACGCTCGGGGCCGGCGAGTGGCTGGTGCTGCCGGCCGAAGGCGAGCTGCCCTTCGGCATCGGCTGCCAAGGCGAGCCGCTGGCCCTGGTGCACGCACGCGGTCAGGTCATCGACCGCGTGGTGCTCGACGTCCCCCGCGAGGGCGCGACCTTCGGGCGCGTGCCCGATGGGCGCGGCGACTGGGTCGAGAACGCGCCCACACCCGGCCGCGCCAACGAGGCGCTGCAGGTCCCGAGCGTGTCGTTCAACGAGGTGAGCTGCCGCGGCGACACGCAGTGGGTCGAGCTGGTGAACACCGGCGAGACACCGGTGGACGTGGGCGGCTGGGCCGTAGCCGACGACCTCGGCGATCCGGCCGCGCGGGTGGTCATCGCCGACGGTGTCTTGGCCCCGGGCGACCACTTCGTGGTGGACCTGGGCCCCGATCCAGCCTTCGGGATCGGGTGCGACGGCGATCGTCTCTACCTGCTCGACACCGATTCAGTGGTGCTCGACGCGGTCGAGGTCGGCTCGCCGGCGCGGCTGGCCACGTGGGGGCGGCTGCCCGACGGCGACGGCGCGTTCACCGACACGCTCCCGACGCGCGGCGGACCCAACGCGGCCCTGCCCGAAGTGCACGTCGAGCTCAACGAGATCGACTGCCGACGTCGTGACTGGGTCGAGATCGCCAACGTCGGAGCGGGGCCCGCCGACCTCAGCGGCTGGACAGTGACCGACGCGTTGGGGGGCAGCTATACGTTGGACAGCCTCGCGCTCGCGGCCGGGGAGATCGTGCGCGTCCGGGGGCAGACCGCGGACGCGGAAGGCTTCGACTTCGACATCGACTGCGGCGACGAGACCATCTCCCTGCTCGACGCCGACGGCGCGCTCGTCGACTCGGTCGCGGTGCCGCAGCTCGCGGCCGCCTTCACCTGGGGCCGGCTCGACGGCCGGTGGGCGCCCGGGGTGCCCACGCCGGGGGCGCCCAACGCCGACACCACCGATCGAGCGGCGATCCTCTACGACCCGAGCACCGTGATGCTCGTCGATGTCGAGATCTCGCCGGAGGCCTGGGCGCAGCTGGGTGCGCAGCCGCGCGAGTACGTGCCGATGAGCTTCTGGGTGACCGACGAGCAGGGCAACGCCCTGGGGGAGCCGCAGGCCGCACAGATTCGGGTCAAGGGGCGCGCGGGGAGCAACCGTCCGCTCAACCGCAAGCCCGCCTTCAAGCTGAAGTTCAACCGCGAGGACCCCGAGGCGCGCTTCCTGGGCCTCAAGCGCATGACCCTCAACAACATGGTGCAGGACGTGTCCATGATCAACGAGTGGACCGCCTACACGCTGTTCCGCGCCGTCGGCGTGCCCGCGCCGCGCATCGGGTACGCCTTCCTGCGCGTCAACGGCGAGG
>CALBMW010000990.1 GCA_937896275.1 uncultured Myxococcales bacterium | reverse complement strand
CGCCGCCGCCGACTGGCCGCCAGGTTGAGCGCGATCCGGTAGACCAGCGGCTTCGCGGTGCCGGGATCCACCCGCGCCTGCATCGACCAGAGCCGCAGGAAGGCCTCCTGCACCACCTCCGCCGCATCCTCGCGGTGCCACAGCCACCGATAGACCACGTTGAACAGCGGGCGCTCGACCTCGATGAACAGACGCTCCAAGGCCTGTCGGTCGAAGGGGGGAGGCGAAGACGTCACGCCTCATTCGCCGAGCGCCGCGAGCGAACCACGCACCACGTAGAAGGCCGTGACCGATCCCTCGGCCGCGTCCTCGTCGCCGAAGACCTCGGCCGCCTTCCCACGGACGCCGGCGTAGCCCAGCACCACGAGCTGGTCGGGCTTGAACTGCACGCGCGTCTCGAGCTGCGCGGCCGACTCCGGCTGAATGCGTACCTCGGCGAGCAGCGCCCCCTGCGCGACCGTGGCCCGCTGCTTGATCTGCCAGCCGCGGTCCTCGGCGCTCGCCCAGTCGCCGCTGATCGCAGCGATCTTGACCCGCGGCCCCGGAGCCAACTGCATGGGACCGTTCGCCTTCGCGATGGCCTTCAACGCGGGCATCAGCGCCGGATCGAAGGCCGCGAGGTCGGTGGCCTTGCCCGGATCCGCCCCCGCGCCCAGCGGCCGGCCGAACACGAGCCAGTACTCCAACGAGATCGTCGGCGGCGGCGACGGCGGCGACGTGCGCAGGTGCTCGACGAAGTCCGCCACGCCCGCCTGGAAGGACGCCGGCGCGGTGACCATCAGCTGCCCACCGGGCCCCGCCACCGCCGAGCCCAGGCGGGGCGCGTCCTTGCCCCGATCGAGGAGCTGCCGAACGATCGCCACCGCCTCCTGCTGCGCGCCCTCGGGCAGCGCATAGCTCCGCAGCTCGAGCGGTGCCGCGTCCCCGACCCCCGCGGGGGCCGCCGCGCGCTCGCAGCCCGCGCCCAGGATCACGCTGAAGATCGCACCGACCAGCAGCACCGACATCGCCCCCGACCAAGACTTCGTGCGCATCATGCGCCTCCCTTCGTGTGGTTCGGCGGCTGTTACGCGCGGGCCGGGATTCTCGTCGGTCGGGCGCTCCACTTTTTCCTCGGCCTCCTCTTCAGGCCTCCCCGGTCGTGCGTATTCTCATCGCGGCACTCCCGTGCTACGACGAGGTCCATGCGCCCCCGACGCCGATCTCCGCCCTTCACGCGTGCCCACCGCGCCATGGCGCGCGCCGCCCTGCTCGCGATGCTGGCCGCCGGCGTCGCGCGCGCGGCCGAGCCGTCCGCCAAGCAGCTGGCGGCCGCTGCCTACGCGGCGGGCACCGAGTCGTTCCAGAACGGAGACTTCCGCAGTGCCCTGGAATCATTCGAGAAAGCGTATAAGCTCGATCCCTCGCCGGTCCTGCTCTACAACCTCGCGCGCGCCTATGAAGAGATGGGCAACGGCGAGCGGGCCATCGAGAACTTCCAGCTGTACCTCGCGCGCCAGCCCGACGCGGCCGACCGCGCCGAGGTCGAGACGCGCATCCGCGTGACCCTCAAGATGCTGGAGCGTGCACCGTCGACCGAACGCGGCCCCGCCGTGCCGAGCGCCCTCGTGGCCGTCGCGAGCGAGCCGGCCGGCGCCGCAGTCTTCGTCGATGACGTCCGGCAGCCCGGCGAGGCCCCGCTCGAGGCCCAGGCGACGCCCGGCCGGCACGCGCTGCGCGTCGAGCTCTCCGGCTACGCCCCGTCCACGCGCGAGATCGACGTCCAGGCCGGCGATCGGGCCGCCGTGTCGATGCGCCTCGTCCCACTGCCGGGGCACGGCCTCTCCGGATCTGCCGACGCCGGCGCCTGGCAGCGCCCGGTGGCCTACGGCGCCTTCGCTGCCAGCGCCGTGGCGCTGGGGCTCTCGGGCCTCTTCTACGCTCGCGCCAGCGACGCCGCCGACGAGGCGGACGGCCTGCGCGGCGAGCCCGACGCCCGGGGCGCGCTGCAGGAGGACTTCGACGACGCGCAGCTCGGCATGTGGCTGTCGGTGGGTGGGGCGGCGCTCCTGCTGGGGGCGGGGACCGCCTTGCTGCTCACGGATTCCCCTGCCCCTGCCCCGGCACCCTCGGCGAGTCGCGCTGGGCTGGTGTTCGCGTGGTGAGGCCGAGCCGCCGGTGGGCGCCCTTCGCCGCGGCCCTCGCGACGATCGCCTGCCTGCTGTCGAGCGGCTGCCTCGAGTTTCCGGCCGAGCAGCCCTGCCTCGCCGACGCGGACTGCCGCGACGGCAAGGTGTGTCGCGTCGAGCTCTGCGTGCCACCCGGCCCGCGCGAAGGCCGCGACGCCGCGATCCTCGACGCCGGCGCCCCCCCCGACGCCCGCCCTGTATCCGACGCGGCCGCCCCCGAGGGCCCGTGCGGACCGCTCGACCGTGACGAGGCGCCCGCCTGCGCTCAATGCCTGAGACGCACGGGCACCACCTGCGACGCCCTGAGGGCCTGCGGCGAGGACTCGATCTGTGCCGCCCAGGCGACCTGTGCCAGGGCCTGCGACGATCCCCGCTGCGTCGCCGACTGCGCCGCCACGCCCGGCGCCGAGATCCTCGGCCTAAGGCTGCACACCAACGCCTTCCGCGCCTGCTCGGCGGCCTGCGATCTGGGCCAAAGCTGGGGCTGCGTCAACGCCTTCGACTGGGGTGGCGCCGCGAGCCAGCGGCTCAGCGTGCAGTTGGCCATCCTGCGCGTCCCCGCGAGCGTCGCCTACCCCGGCGCGGTCGTGCGCGCCTGCGCCGAGCTGGACACGCGCTGTGAGCGCCCCCTCGCGGAGACGGTCTCGGCCGACGACGGCCTGGCCTCCTTCGAGCTCGACCTCGGCATGGATCCGGTGGGCTTCACCGGCTACTTCGCCATCATGGACGACACGCTCATGCCCACGGTGGCCGTGCCCGCCGCGCGCATCGTCCAGCACGGCGCCTTCTTGCAGCCGGTCGTGTCGGCCACCGACGCGGTCCTCACGATCCGCCTCGCCACCGGCCACGACCCGACCCCCGGGCGCGCCACGGTCCTGGCCCAGGTGCGCGACTGCCACGGCTTCCCGGCCCCCGACATCGTCATCGAGATCACGGACGGCACCGAGCCGCAGCCGGGCGTCTACTTCAGCGGCAACTTCCCCGATCGCGCCCTCGACGCCACCGATGGCAGCGGCCTCGCTGGCTTCATCGACGTGCCGGTCACGGGCGACGGCGCCACCATCACGCTCACCGCGCACCGCAAGGACGACCCCACCGTCCTGGCGCACCGCCAGGTGCTGGTCCGCCCTGATTTGTTCACCTTTGTCTTCCTCGGACCCGACAGCCGCGACTGAGTGGCTGTCAGCCTCTGAGCTCCCAGCGGGGCGCCGCCGGTCCAGACCTCAGCTCACTGGCACACGCCGCTGCCCACGCAGCTCTGGCCGGGGCAGGACGCCGGAAAGTGCGCGTCGCAGTTGCACCAGTTGCCGTTGGGGCAGCAGAACTGCCAACCGCAGGCGTTGCAGCGCCGCCACAAGGTGCCGTCGCCGTTGTTGCAGCCGCCCCACTGGCACTGACCGTCGCAGCTGCGCATGCCGCACTGGCCGCACGCGCCCGTCTCGCCCCGGGCACAGGGCCCCTGCCCCTCGCACCCGCCCCAGGCGCACTGCGCGTTGCAGGTGCGCGTCCCGCAACGACCGCAGGCTTCCTGCGCGCCCGCACGACACGCCCCTTGCCCCTCGCACCCGCCCCACGCCGCCCACTGCGCGTCGTCGCCGCACACGCGCCGCTCGGCCCCGCAGTCGCCGCACGCCCGCTCCTCGTCGGCCCCCGGCACACACACCCCGCACTCGCCCGCGCCCGCGCACGCGGTCCCGTCGGGGCAGGCGACCGGATCGCTCCAGGCGGTGCAAGCCTCGGTGCGCACGCAGCTCTGCACGCCGCCCTCGGTGCACCGCCGCGCCCCGGCCTCGCAGGCATCCTCGCAGGGCGCGGCCGCGCACTCGCCCTGCTCACACGCCGTGCCCTCGGCGCACGCCTCGATGGCACCCCACACCGCGCACTCCGGCTCGGCGAGCACGCACGGCTGCCGGCCCCCCGGGGCGCACCGCCACAGGCCGTCCTCACAGCCGGTGTCGACGCACACCTCGAGGCAGCCAGCGCCTGCGCGGCACCGCTCGCGCGCCCCGCAGGGGGCCGGATCGCCCCAGTCCAGGCAACTGCCGGGGGCGCTGGGGCGGCAGGTCACCTCGGTGTCGATGTCGAGGCAGGACTTCAGGCCCACCTGACATTGATCCTCACAGGCCCCGGGCGCGCCGCACGCGCCGCCCGTGCACACCTGGCCCGGGGGGCACTCCTCGGCGGGCGCCCACACCGGGCACGCCCCGTCGACGCAGATGTTGTAGGCGTCGGCGCCCAGGCAGCGGCGCG
>CALBMW010000989.1 GCA_937896275.1 uncultured Myxococcales bacterium | reverse complement strand
GGTCTTCGCGAAGGAGATCGACGAGGAGTCGGAGCGACTCAAGGAGATCGATCGGCTCGTCGCCGACCTGATGCCCCAGCTGCGCCTCGATCAGACACCCTTCCCCACCGTCACCCGAAGCGGGACCGGGTCACTGCGCGTGGCGCCGCCCACGGAGGACGTGCAGTTCTCGCCGCAGAGCAGGTTCCGCATTCGCGACGGGGAGGGCGTGATCTACGGCCCGATGGGCATGACGACGCTGGTCGAGATCATCCAGCGCGACGGCCTCAAGGGGGCTGAGGAGGTCTCGGTCGACGGCAGCAGTTGGGTGCCCGCCGAACAGGTGCCGGCGCTGGCGATCGCGCAGGAGGGCGCCGGCGAGGGGCCCGCCGCCGACTTCGTGGGCACCTTCGATCGGCGCGACTTTCCCCGGCTCCTTTATCGCTACGCCGCGTGCCGCGCCACCGGACGGATGCACCTCGAGACGGGCACCAAGCGCAAGGAGATCTTCTGGCGGCGAGGGCGCCCGGAGTACGTGACGAGCAACCTGCGCTCGGAGCTGCTGGGCGAGTATCTGGTGGAGCGCCGCCTCATCGCGCGGCAACGGCTGAACGAAGCGCTCGGCTCGCTCTCGGACTTCGGCGGGCGCCTCGGCGACGCGCTGTTGCACATGGAGCTGCTGACGCCGCACGATCTGTTCACGGCGCTGGCAGCGCAGGTCAAGGCCAAGCTGCTCGAGATCTTCGCCTGGTCCTCCGGTCAGTACGCCTTCTTCCGGGGTGAGCACACGACCGCGCAGATCGTACCGCTCGAGCTGGGCGCCTACGCGCTGGTCAACGAGGGCGTCACCCGGCGCATGGCCATCGACGACATCAAGGCGCACTTCGATGGCCGGGAGCACCTGCCCTTCACGCGGCGCGACCACCGGATCATCAAGCCCGAGCAGCTGCAACTGTCGACGAAGCAGCTCCGGGTGTGGAACGCGGTGGACCACGGCGTGGCGATCGCCGAGCAGTTTGGCCGCCTCGTGTCGATCCCCGGGGTCGACGAGGGCGACGTGTATCAGGTGCTGTTCCTGATGGAGCGACTCGAGTTCGCCCGGCTCGAGGCGGAGCCCGCCGGCTCGGGCTGAACATTTGTTGCGGCTGAATAGGCCGCCGTGATCGACGTCGCGGCGCGCCAGCGCTGCTATCATGGGGCGCCAAGAATCAGGGGGCATTGCGCGATGTGGAGTTGGTCTTTCCGACGAATCCTGCCGGCCGCACGCCGGGCGGCGCCGTGGTCGGCGGTCATCCTGGCGGCGGGCGCGCTCGGAGGCTGCAAGAACATCACCGCCGGCAAGGCCGAAGCGGGCGCGGTGGGCGCCAGCTGCGAGGAGACCGGCGACTGCTCGGAGGTGGAGTTGCCGGTCTGCCTCCGCATGCCGGGCGGCTATTGCTCAGCTCAGTGCGACGGCGGCGCCTTCGACTGCGACAGCCAGTCCATCTGCGACCAGCTCGGCGATCAGGCCTACTTCTGCCTGGATGGATGCCTCACCGCCAATGGTAGCGATGACTGCCGCGACCAGTACCGCTGCTCGGACCGGCCCGACGTGATCAACTTCGACGGATCGGCGGTGGGCGTGTGCGTGCCCCAGTGCGAGAGCGACGGCGACTGCGAGGCCGGGCGGCGCTGCAACACGTCGAACGGCGACTGCGTGCCACGGGGCGAGAAGGAGACCGGAGACGCCTGCTCCAGCAACAGCACCTGCAACGGTGGGCTGTGCCTGAAGACCACCAGCTTCCGAGGGGGCTATTGCTCCGCGCAGTGCGGCAGCCAGTTCGCGGAGTGCGAGCCCGGCAGCCACTGCGCGACGTTGGACGGTCAGGCAATCTGCCTCGGCGGCTGCGACGCTGACGGGGACTGCCGCACCAGCGACGGCTACAAGTGCCGCGAGGTCGCCAAGACGCGCAACTCCAACAACGACGTGGTGTCGGTGAAGGCCTGCGTGCCGCGCTGCCAGGGTAACGCCGAGTGCGGCGACGGGAAGCACTGCAACGCGACGAGCGGCGACTGCGAGGAGGGCGTGGGCGAGCCCAACCCCCTGGGCGCGTTCTGCACCGGTGACGCCGACTGCGCCAGCGGCGATTGCCTGACCGGCGACCACTGGCCCGGCGGCTACTGCAGCAGCGGCTGCGACGCGTGCGATGGCGCGTGCGGCGCGACGCCCGACGGCGACAAGTGCCTGACCGCGTGCGAGGCCGATCTCGGGTGCCGGGGCGGCTACGTGTGCAGCGACGGCGGGTGCGTCGGGCCGTGCAAGGGCGACGGCGACTGCACCGACGGCTTGACCTGCAACACCTCGTCGGGGCGCTGCGTGGTGCCAGCCCAGGGCGGATCCAGCGTCGAGCGGGTGCAGGTGGCCCGAGGCCTGTCGGTGAGCGGCGGGCTGAGCGACCCGCTCACGTTGGAGGTTCCCAACGGCACCTTGGGCTTCGCGGTGCTGGCCTCCGGCAGCGGCGCGGACCTCATGATCATCGGCGAGATGGTGGACCCCAACGGCAACACCATCTACGACTTCCAGGATCCCTTCGGCGGCCAGGCGCGCTTCTTCCCCAGTGACGACACGATCACGCAGTACCTACCCTCGAGCCCGCGCTCAGCCCCGATCCCGGGCACTTACACGTTTCGGCTGATCAAGGACGGCGGCACCAAATCGATCGACGTGGACGCGGTGATCAAGAAGGCTGACGGCGAGCCCCAAGGCGGCGCGCTCGACGTGAACTTCTTCTTTGCCAACGTGAGCGACCTCGACGGCGGCGGCGCGAAGGACGACGCCGACTTCAAGAAGACGGTCGGCGAGCTGCGCCGCATTTACCAACAGCAGGACATCGAACTCGGCGAGGTGCATTTCTGCGACCTGTCGGGTGGGGACGCCAACAAGTACGCGGTGATCGACAGCGTCGATGGGCCGGGTTCCGAGCTGAGCCAGATGTTCTCGCTGTCGGGGCGCGCGGGCGACCTGGGGTGCAGCCCCGATCAGGCGCTGAACTTCTTCATGGTGCAAGAGATCGTGGGCGGTCGAGCGGGGTACATCATCCTGGGCATCGCGGGGGGCATCCCCGGCCCGCCGGGCGTGCACGGTACCTCACACAGCGGCGTCGCGGTGACGATGGCGGGGTGGCGTCGCAACCCCACGCAGCTGGCGCAGACGATGGCGCACGAGGGGGGCCACTACCTGGGCCTGTTCCACACCACCGAGGCTGAGGGCACCGCCTTCGATCCGCTGTCGGACACGCCCCAGTGCGACAACGGCTTCGACCGCAACAGCGACGGCATCGTGGACTACCAGGAGTGCACCAGCGGACGCGGCGCCGAGAACCTCATGTTCTGGGCCGCGGGCGATGACGCCGAGACCGTGACGGGCAACCAGGGCTTCGTCCTGCTCCGCAACCCGGCCGTGAAGTGAGGCGGACCATGACGCGTAAGACGCTGTTCTCCAAGATGATTCCCTGTCTCGTTGCTGCCGCGCTGGCCACGCCGGCGGCGGCGCAGGTCGCGCCCGGCGCGAACGACAAGGCGGTGGCTCAGGCGCGCCAGGCGCTCCTTGGCTGGTACAGAGGCTATGAGTTCGTGCCCACCGCCGAGCACTTCGCGCGGCTGGGCCCGGGCCTCGAGGGCGCGCTGGTCGCGCTGCTCTCCGATCCGCACAACGACCTGCTGCTGAAGGCGCGGGTGGTGTCGTCGCTGATCAACGTGTCCACGCCGCGGACCGAGACGGCCCTGCTGAGGCTGCTCGAGAACCCGGCCATGCCCAGTTTGCTGCGACGCAAGGCCGCGCTGGTGCTGGGTGAGAGCTATGGCAAGCGTCACCTGGGGCTGTTCGTGCGTCTCTTTGGACAGGCGCGCGGCGACGTGCCCCTTCGCGAGGCGCTCGCGCAGGCGGTGCGATTCTCGGGCGCGGACGGCCTGCCCATGCGTGGGCTGATGCTGCGCGTCGAGGACGAGCCCTCGGTGCGGGCGCTGCTCCACGAGGACAAGCAACTCGGCTCCCCGCGGTGAGGCGGTTGATCGGGCGCTCGACGTGCGCGGCGGCGCTGGCGTGCTGGGCAGGGACCGTCGCCGCCGCGCCCGCCAGCGCTGATCTGCGGCCACCGCTCGTGCCTTCGGCCGATGGCACGGCTCAGGTGCTGGTCCTGCACGCGCGGCCCTGCGTGCTCGTCGAGGGCGAGGCCGATCTGGTGCCGCTCCGCGCCCGCGACACCGCCGACTGCACCCGACTGAATCGGGCCATGGGTCCGCTGAGGCAGGAGAAGCTGCGGCGGATTCGCGTCAAGGCCGGCCGCTACGTGATCAGAGTGCTCAACGAGTCGGTGCCCTGGGCCCTCGACTTCGCCCTCGAGGGGGCCCATGACCCGAGCCTGCCCCACACCGCAGGGGGCCGGATCGAGCCCGGCACCGGCGCCGACTTCGCGTTGGAGTTGAAGCCCGGCGTGTACGTCTATCGCTCGCCGCTCAACGCGACGCTCGACTACCCG
>CALBMW010000988.1 GCA_937896275.1 uncultured Myxococcales bacterium | reverse complement strand
CCTGCCCCGGGCCCAGCGTCGCCACCGAGACCTCGCCGCCCGGGCCCTCCGTGTAGATTTCGATCGCGCCCGACTCGATCACGAAGGCCGCGTCGCCGGCCTCCCCCTGGCGGAAGAGGCGAGCCCCAGCGGCCAGGCTGGCGGGCTGCACGGCCCGCAGCACGTCGTTCAGCTCGTCGGCGGTGAGCGTCGAGAAGAGCTTGATGCGGGCGAAGAAGGCCTGGAGCGGGTGGGCCATCCCTCAGACGCCGGTCGCGCGCTCGGGGCGCCGCGGCGCGGACCGCCCGAGCCGCGGGGCGACGCGATCCAGGGGCGCCTCGGCACCCTCGGCGGTGGCCGAACGTGGGCGCCTCGGTGCGTGTGATTCGCCAAGCGCGGCGCTCGATCCGTTCATGCGCGGCAGCCTCCGGGTACGCGCGAAGCGTAGGCGCCCATCGGGCGACCGTCAACGCGACGTCTCAGGCGTGGCGCTTCACCTCCTGCCACAAATCCTCGCTGGCCGGGAAGCCGGGGGCGATCTCGCGCAGGCGCTCCAGGTGCCCGCGGGCAGCGCTCCAGTCCCCCAACTGCACCCGAAAGCGGGCGAGGTGCAGCAGCAGGTTGAGGCGACGCGGCTGCAGACCCAGCGCGCGCTCGAGCAGGGCGATGGCGGTCTCGACCCGACCGCTCTCGGCGAGACCGAGCGCCACCTTGGTCAGGGCGGGCACGGTGCGCGGATCGGCGTCGTCCAACTCCGACGCGGCGATGTGGGCCGCCACGAGGTTGCTGCTGGCCATCGCGGCGTCCACGTCGCCCGAAGTCGCGGCACCGCCCGGCAGACCGATGCGTTCCCGGAGCCGGGCGCGCAGGGCCGGGTCGCCCTCCAAGAGCTCGAGAAGGACGCGCGCGTGCTCCGGCTCACCTGCGTAATGATTGAGGAAACTGTCGATCACCTCATCCTGCTCGGCCGCCCCCGAGCATCGCAGGAGCCCGGCGAGGGCGCGCAGACGATCGACGTCGGCGGCGGTGAGGTTGCTGTGCGGCGGCGTCCCCCGCAGCTCGTCGGCGAGGCGCGCCAGATCGACCCCGTTCAGCCGCTCCGGTGGCAACTCGAGGGCGTCGACCATCGCGACCAGGCAGGTGCGCGCGCGTCCCCCGCCTCCCCCCGCAGCGGGGGGCGCCGGCTCGACGAGGCGTTCCTGGGCCCAGGCCGCGAAGGCCTCACCCTGACCCGAGCGCTGGGCCGCGTCCCGCAGCTCCGACGCGGAGAACCGCTCCTCGGGCATGAGCTGGTGCACGAAGCCCCCCAGCCGCGCCTCCTGCTCACTGTTGACCACCCCCAGGGCGTCCCACAGCAGCGAGGCCTCGCCGCCGCGCAAGTGCGGCGGCATGCCCAGGTTGTCGAACAGCGCGTGGCGCGCGGCCGCGCCGAGGTTGTCGCCGCTGTCGCGCTCGACGCCGTCGAGGACCTCGGCCAGGCGCAGCTGGTGGATCTCGCCGCCCGGCTCGACGGCCCGCACCACACGCTCGATGCGGCGGGCCAGCTCCACCGGGTTGAAGGCCGTCGCCGCGTGACCGGTGAGCGTCGCCAGCACGCGGCGAATCGCCTCCATCGGGGCCGAGGCCAGCGAGCTCAGCGCGGCGTCGTCCATCGAGGAGGCCGCGGCCAGCAGGCGCTCCACCTGGAGCGCGTCATCCCCCTGGGTGCTGCCGAGCGCCGCGGCCGCGATCTTCAGGCGCCCGGCGTCCATCGGCGCGCCGTCGTCGTTGAGCGCCCACGCCAGCAGCAACAACCGCGCGTGATCGAGGGCCGTCGCCTCGCGGGCCGCGTCGACGATCTGCTGGGCCAGGGTGACCGCCTTGTGGGGCTCCATGCGCCGCAGCGCGTCCACGTCGCACGAGAGCGCGGCGCCCAGCGTGTAGGTGAAGACGTCGAACTCCGGGGCGCCCCCCCCGACCCCCTCGACCAGCAGCAGATCCGACGCCGCCTGCCGCAGCCGCCGAAAGGCCGGCGACACCTCCAACGACGCGTCGCGCTGCTCGACGGCGCGAAGGACCGCCGCGAGGGTCGCCGTCAGGTCCGTCGGTGGCGGCCCGCCCCGCGGCTGGAGCGCCCAGAGCGCGGCGCGGTACAAGCGACGCACCCGGCTCGCCCCAAGGCGCAATGTGGCGGCCACCCGATCGACGCGCTCGGGTCCCTCGCGGCTGATCACCACCAACGCCTTCACCACGGCGGCCTCGACGGGCGTCGCGGCCGCCGCGTCCAGCGCGCGCAAGACCTGGGTCGCCGGATCGCCGCCCCCGCGGCGCACCCGCCCGGTCACGACGTCTGCCAGGCTGACCATCCGCTCGCGCCAGTCCGGATCCACGTCGATCCCCGACCAGAGCCGCTCGTTGGGCCGCAGCAGCCGACCGGCCGCCTTGTTCACCAAGCGCGAGCGCGAGGGCGCCTCCCCCGTCGCGCCGAGGCTGGCGAGCTCGCGGAGCACCCGGACCGTGTCGATGGGGTAGGGGAAGAAGGCGTCGACGCCCAGCTGCATCGCTCGCGACAGATCATCCTCCGGCCACTGATCGGCGAAGGCCAGCAGGAAGGGCCGGTGCGGAAGACCGAGCTGATCGAGCGACCAGATGAACTGAAGCGCCCCGTGATCGGGCAGCGACCAGTACAGCAGCACCGCATCCGGCGAGCGCCCCTCGCGCAGCCGCTCGATGGCCGCGCCCGCGGTTCGGGCGCCCACCACCTCGGCGCGCCGGCCGACCTCGAGACCGCGCTTGATCGCGAGCAGTGAGGGCGCATCCTGGTGCACGACCAGCAGGCGCGCCTCGACCGCGTCGTCGCTCGCCCGGCGCGTCGGCCGACGGGAAGCCCGCGGCTGCCCCAACATCGTCGCCTCCCAGCCACGGCGCGTTGCCGTCCGCCGCCTGCTGCGTTTATGCTCCCTCGGGTTCGACGCGAGGGAGGTTCCAATGACCAGAGCGGCTCCGTGGCTGCTGGGCGCGATGTGCATGGGTCTCGTTGTACCCCGTGGAGCCCGGGCCGAGGAGGCGCCCGCGATACGGCTGGGCGGCCACGCCGGCTTGGTCATCTTCGACGAGGCGCGCGATCTCACGACCGAGGACGCCTTCGCCCAGCCCGGGCCCACCGCCGTCCTGGGCGTGCAGGCGCGCTTGGCGCCGTCATGGCTGCTCGTCGAGATCGAGGCCAGCGTCGGGGCAATCCTGGGCACCTTCGATGACGACTCGTCTCTGGCGGGCGCGACGGCCCGGCTCGAGCTCTGGTACGCCTTCCTCGAGGGCGACGTCAGGCCCTTCGTGGCGCTGGGGCCCACGGTCACGGCGGCGCTGACGGGCGACTACGGTAACGACGTCGACCTGGGCTTCTGCGCCGGCGGTGGGGTCATGATCGCGCTCGCGGCCGACTGGGCCGTGCGCGCCGACGCGCGTTGGATGCTGGGGGACGGGGTCGCCGGCGCCGCGGACGACCTGCTCTTCACGCTGGGCGCCGACTACGCCTTCCGATAGCCGGCCGACAGCTCGTCGGCGCGCTCCACGTCCTCGCGCGGCCCGATGACCAGCCCACAGCGCTGATGCAGCGCCTCGACCGGGATGTCGAGGATGGGGATCCCACGGTCGCTCGCCGCGCCCCCCGCCATCTCGGCCAGGTAGGCGAGGGGGTTGCACTCATAGAGCAGCCGCAGCTTGCCGCGCCCGGTCCGCGAGTCCACCGGGTACAGGAAGAGGCCACCCTTCACGAGGTTGCGGTGGAAGTCGGCCACCAACGAGCCGATGTGGCGACCCGTGACGCGGCGGGTCGTCGCGTCGTTGCGCCCCTTGATCTCGCTCAGGAAGATCGGCACCCACGGATGCCAGTAGGGCTCGTTGCACTCGTTGAGGGACAGCACCTCGGTGCGCTCGGCCATCTTGATGTGGGCGCGCGTGAGGAAGAACTCCCCGCACGATGGATCGAGGGTGAAGCTGTCGACCGACTCGCCCGCGGCGTAGGTCAGCACCGTCGATGAACCGTAGACGATGTAGCCGGCGCCGACCATGTCGCGCCCGGGGCGCAGCATGTCCGCCCGCCCCGCGTGTCCGCGAGGCGAGCTGCGCGGGTAGATCGCGAAGATGGTGCCGATCGACACGCTCGCGTCGATGTTGCTCGAGCCATCGAGCGGATCGAAGGCGACCACGTAGTCGCCCTGGAGCTCCGGCTCGACGATGACCACGTCGTCCATCTCTTCGGACGCCATCACGGCCACGCAGCCCGAGCGCCGCAGCACCTCGATGAAGGTGTCGTTGGCGATCTGGTCGAGCTTCTGGACCGACTCGCCCTGCACGTTGGTGTCGCCCGTGCCTCCCCAGATCTCGATCAAGCCGGCGCGCCGCACCTGGGCGCTGATCAGCTTCCCTGCGACGCCGATTTGGGTCAGCAGGGCCGAGAACTGTCCTCGGGCCTCCGGGTGTTGGGACTGATTCCCCAGCACGTGCTGGGTGAGGGTGACGCCGAAGTCGGCCGCGAGTG
>CALBMW010000987.1 GCA_937896275.1 uncultured Myxococcales bacterium | reverse complement strand
ATAGGGATAGGGGCCGTAGAGTCGGCCGAAGGTGCGCATGGCCTGCGCCGCGTACTGGAGGACCTGCTCGCCGGCAGCCCGGTCGGTCTCTTTGAACCAGCTGCGCACCTCGACGCCGTCCACCGTCGTCGAGGCCATCGCGTAGTCGCGGGACAGTTGCAGGGTGAACTCGCGGACCCCCCCCGCGCGGAAGGTGTGGGTGGCGACGCCGTCCCGCACGTCGTGCGACGTCTCGACGCCGGTCGCGGCGACCTTCAGCCCGGGGGCTGCCCGCAGGCTGACCTCATAGTGCGCCACGTCGAAGAAGCTCACGTCGCCCACCGCGCCCGCCGGCGCGGCGTCCCAGCCGCCGCCCTCGTGCTGCGCCAGGATCGGATACCAGAGCGCCAGGCTGACGATGCCTTCACCGACGCTGAACACCCCGTAGCCGCCCTTGGCGTCCTGCCCCCCGACCACCATGTCGAGCAGCTGTTGGAGCGCCGCTTGCTTCAGATCGGCCGCGCCGCGGGGCAGGCGGAAGACCACCCCGTCGAAGGCCATCTCGACGTGGATCACGGCGCCGGGCGCGGCGCCACCGGCGAGGGCGACGCGCAGGCGCTCACCCTCGAGCTCGAAGGACGCGGGGCGGCCGTCGACGGTGACGTCGCGGACCAGAAGGTTCAGGGCGCCGGCGTCGGTGAGCTCGCGGGTGTTGGGGTAGAGGAAGAAGTGCAGCGCGTCCGTCGGCGCGGCGGCGGTGTTGGTCCAGTCCAGGCGCAGGCGTCCGCGGTACGCGTAGAGCCGGTCGTCGAGCTCCAACTCCAGACGGTAGACGGGCGCGCCGTCCAGCCGCGCGCGGTCGACGGTGGGCGCCAGCGTCTGATCCAGCCAGTGAGCCGGCCAGTGAGCGGAACGGGCGGGCGCCGGCGCGGCGGATCTGGCGGGGGTCGAGGCCGGCGTCGGAGGTGGGGCCGCGGTCGCCGGGGCGCCCGAGGCGACGGGGGGCGGCGGGGCGATGGGCGTGTCCTCCGGCGCCGGACGGTCGGCGCAGGCGGCGAGCGCGAAGCCCATCAGCAGGGACGCGCGGGCGCGTGGGACCTGGATCATGTTCCCCCCCCTTCCTCGGCAAACCGAGGATGGCTCGTCAGCGTACCGTGGACGTCGCGCCACGTCGGGTGTATCCCGAGGTTCACGCCGACGGGAAGCAACGCCCGCACTCGGGCCGAGCATTCCGCAGGTTCGCAGGTCAGGCGGCTGGCGGGCGTGCTGTTCGCCGGCGCGCGGCGGGCTGGCACGCGCTTCGCTATGAGGGCCGGGCGCATGGCTTCACGGAAACGGAGGTGCCTCATGAACGTCTCTCGGATCGCACTCAAGGGCGGCGCGCTGGTCGCGGCCTTCGCTCTCCTGCCCGGCGCCAAGGGCGGCTGCGGCAGCAAGGAGGCCAACGAGACCCTCGCCTCACCCGTCCAAGGCATTGGCATGATCATCGAGCGGGCCGACGGCACCGTCGGGGCGCGCTTGGTGGTGATCTCGACGAACGACCGCGATACGCGCTTCGCGGACGCGGTGGACGACCCCACCGTGCGGAGCGGCGAAGTCGGACCCATCGCGCTGCCGGCGGCCGACGCAGGGCAGTTCGCCATCGACAGCAGCCGCGAGCCCAGCCTGCGCTACGTCGCCGGCGACACCTATCAGTTTCGCTTCGGTCTGGACGATGGCGGGCTCGCGGGCGACTTCGCCGGTCGCGAGTTCGTAGGGGTCGTCGACGCCCCGGACGACGCCGTCTCGTTCCAGGTCACCGAGGCGCCCGCCTTCGCAGGCGACACGGCCGAGCTCTCGTGGGCGCCCGCGGCGCGCTTCGGGTTGGTCACGGTGCGCGACGCCTCGGGCGCCGTGACCTACACCACCTTCGACCTCACGCACCCGGAGTTCGATGGCTCCAAGTGGGGTCGCCTGAAGGCCGGCGGCAAGATCCAGCTGAGCGTGGACACCTTCCCCACCGCCGGCACCTACACCCTGAGCGTGTGCCCGGTCGTCAAGGTCAGCGACTTCGACAAATCGCTCAGCGCCTCGCTCGGCGTGCTCAGTGGCCTGCTGGCCGGTCGCTGCGCGCCGGACCAGACGCTCGAGGTGCCGTGACTTGATCGAGCCGCGGCACGTCGTCGGCGCCTTGCCGGGCCTCGTCGTCGGCGCCCTGGCGGCGGAAGCCGAGGCCGTGTTCGCGCGGATCGACGCGCGGATCGCGCGAGTCGGTCCGTTCGCAGCCGGGGACGTGCTGCCCCCGGGGGTGCCTTGGGTGCCCACGGCGTCCTCGGTGGGCCTGGGCGCGCTGCGCGAGGTCGACAGCATCGTCGACGACGTGATCGCGGCCCTCGAGCCTGCGCTGACCGAGGCGCTCGGCGGTCCACCCCTCGCACTGCGCGGCTCGGCCTGGCTACGCCGTCAGCGCCCCCCACGCGACGCGCCGCCCTGGCACGCGGCGCACAGCTGGCACCAGGACGGGGCGCTGGGCTTCGACTTCGCGCGCGACGATCCGCGGGCGCCCGGCGCGCTCGCGCCGATGATCACCTGCTGGCTCCCGCTGGGCGCATGCGGCGAGGACGCGCCCGGCCTCGGCTGGGTGCGCGCGCGACCGACCCGCCTGCTGACGCCCGCCGAGCTGGCGGTGCCCCGCCAAGCCGAGGTCGCGCTGGTGTTGGATCCGGGCGACGCCCTGCTCTTCGGAGGCGACCTGTTGCACGCGACGTGGCGGACCGACGCGATGACGAGGACGCGCGTGAGCGTAGAGCTTCGCTTCGTGCGGGCCGACGCGGTGCCACCGCGGCTGCGGCGGTTCGTGGGCGTCGATTGGCAGTGAGGTCGATTGGGTGCAGCTCCATGAGCGCCAAGTTTGACCGGGTCCCGGACGTGGTGGTCAGCGGGCAGCCAGCAGCCGGCTTGCGCCGGGGCCAAATCGAAGTGCGGCCAAATCGAAGTGCCAGGCACTTCTTTTCGGAAGTGCCAGGCACTTCTTTTCGCTTCTTTTCGGAAGTGGGGCACTTCTTTTCGGAAGTGCCAGGCACTTCTTTTCGGCACTTCTTTTCGGAAGTGGGGCACTTCTTTTCGGAAGTGCCAGGCACTTCTTGCGGCACTTCTCTCGGCCAGTTCCGGGCAGACCCAGCGCCCGCCCTCAGTTTCGCGCTTCGATCCGCTCCGCCAGGCGCCGGCGCGTCGCGTACAGCTCGTCGGCCGTCGTGCCGGTCACGTCGCCCGCCTGCGGGAACAACCCGGCGGCCTCCTGGCGGGCGAAGGCGCCCTCGCCCAGTTGCTCGAGCAAGTGCAGGTACTCGTAGTCCTCGAGGCCCTCGCGGATGAGCTTCATGCGCTGCGACACGATGGGGATGTCTGTCTGGCCACCGATGATCGAGGGCTTGCCGGGATAGAACATCGTGCCGTCGCCGCTGCCCGAGTACCGGCACTGATTGCTCCAGGCGGTGCTCAACTGGTCGGTCGTCGAGAAATACAGCTCGCCGCCGAAGCCGCTGCGGAAGGTGAACCACTCCATCGCGCGGGCCTGCATGGCCGAGGCGTCGATGACATAGCTGGGCCAGCCGGTGTAGCCCTCGCCGCGCGAGGTGTCGCAGCCGTTGCCGCAGCCGTGGCTGATACAGGACTGGTACCACCAGGCCTTGCGTTGCGGGTCGACGGCCCTCCACGCGTCGTACGTGGGTACGTCGCCCATCTCGCCGCCCGGGCGGACCCAGTTCATCAGCGGCACGATGAGGTCGATCGATCCCAGCACACCGGCCGCCTGGGCCGCGGGCAGGCCCGTCGTCACGAGCGTGTTCACGCCAGCGCGCCGCAGGGGGGCCGCCCAGCCGGCGATGTCTGCCCATCGGCAGCCCTGGGGCGGCTCGTCGCAGACATACTCGAAGAGCGTGGCCCCCCAGCCGCGCGCGTCGGCGTGCGCCTTCCAGCGTCGCGCCGAGGCCTCGGGATCGCCCACGTAGCGCGCCAGCGTCGCCAGCGTGGTCATGCGCGCGCCGGCGAGGCGGCCGTCGAAGGTGCCGTCGAGCAGGCTTCCGTAGGCGCCCTCGAAGTCCGACCAGTCGTCGTTGCGCGGCCAGGTGTAGATGGCCTGGCCCAGCGAGACGCGGTGGTCCAGCGCGGCCTTCGCGTATAGGGCGCCATAGTGGTAGATGCCCGCGTCGCCGCCGCAGGCGTTGTAGCTGCCGTGGTGCGCCACGCAGCCCGCGTCCCAGCCGATGCCGAACATGGTGGGCAGGCTGGAGGTGGACGGCAGGTCGAAGTCGTAGACCCGCAAGCCGACCGGCACGTCGAAGGTGCCGCCGCTGGTCTCGACGCTCAGGGCGCCGACGTAGCGTCCCGCTGGCACCCCGGTCGGGACGTGCAGGTCGACCATCACCGCCGCGATGCGGTGGGCGGCCACGCTCACCGGAAAGGCATTGCGGCGCTCGCCGTAATAGGGGTCAACGTCGGGGATGAGCGGGTCCGGCCAGTCGCCCGCCTGGCCCTCGTCGTTGCTGGGTGAGGGCACGTTGTACTGGCCCACCTTGTAGATGACGGCGTGGTCGGGCGTGATCCGGACGCCGCCTGGGCCCACCAGCGCCGAGAGCGTCGCGCGCTGGACCGTGCGGCCCGCGTCGCCGCCCGCGAAGGCGATCTGGAAGGCCTCGAACTCGTTGCGCGCCGCCTCGATCTCGACCGCGCGACCGGCGGGCAACGCGTCGCCGGCGCGAAGCTTCTGCGTGAGATGCGTGGTGCCGACCCACTCCGGCATCTGCACGGGCGGGCAGGGGCCGCAGTCCTGGGCGCAGGTGCCGCAGGCCTCGGCGCCGTTGCAGGAACCGTCGCCGCAGGCGGGGGGCGGGGGCGGGCAGGGGCCGCAGTCCTGGGCGCAGGTGCCGCAGGCCTCGTCAGCATCGCAGGAACCGTCGCCGCAAGAGGCGGGCGGCGGGGGGCACTCGGCGCAGTCCTCGGCGCAGTCCCCACAGGTCTCTCCACCCTCGCAGAGGCCGTCACCGCAGACCGGCAGCGGCGCGGGGCAGGCGCCGCAATCCTGGGGGCAGCCGGCGCAGCTCTCATCGCCGCCGCAGGCGCCGTCGCCGCACTCGGGGGGCGGCGGGGGGCAGGTGCCGCAGTCGGCGGCGCAGTTGTCGCAGCTCTCGTCGCCGTCACCGTCGCAAGCGCCGTCGCCGCAGACCGCGGTGTCCGCGTCGCAGGCGCCGCAGTCCGCGGGGCAGCCCACACAGCTCTCGTCATGCCCGCAGGCGCCATCTCCGCACAGATCCGGGGGCCGCTTGACACCGACGGTGGGCGGGGTGACGGGCGACGCCGCGGGGGGGCCTGGCTCTCGACCGCCTCGACGCCTCCACCCTCGGTCGCCGTGTCGTCCGGCACCTTCCGGCGTCCGTCGGTCGCCAGCGAGGCGGCGGGATCCTCGACGGAGCCGCCTTCTCGGGCGCGCAGTTCACCGGGTCCGCACCCGCTGAGCGCGGCGGCCAGCAGAGGCACCAGCAGCGCGAGGACAAGGCACGGATCTCGGCCGACGGACAGGGTTCGACGCTGGGGCATCGGGGGTCCTCGCGAGCGGTGGGGGCTGTGACTCTATCGGACCGGACGCGCGGGAGTTGAAGGGATCGACGAAAAAAGGGACATCGTTGATCACTTGACTCGCTGCACTGTTACACCCCGCGCATCCCCGCCGCGCGGCGCCGCCAGAGAGCCCGCACCAGGCCGCCGCGCGCGCAGCGAACGGCCTCTCGGTCCCGGGGATGCGCGCCGTTGGCGGCCGTGACGCGCACTCGGGGACTCCCTCCGAGGCCTGTCTTCCGGGCGCCGCCGTTCAGTCATCGTGCAAAAGGCGTGGCATTCAGGAATGATGCGACGCGATGGCACGCGTCAGGGTCGGGCGGCTCGACCGGGCGGGGAGGCCGCCGCCGACCCCCCCGGACCCGATCATCCGGTCCGGGGGGCGCGCGGCCCAGCGGGGGCTCGTCAGCGGTGGGACTCGATGCGCTCTGCCAGGCGGCGGCGCGCGGCGTACAGCTCCTCGGCGGTCGTCGAGGTCACGTCGCCCATGGCGGGGAACAGCGCGGCCGCCTCCTGACGAGCGAAGGCGCCCTCGCCGAGCTGATCGAGCAGGTGCAGGTACTCATAGTCCTCGAGGCCCTCGCGGATGAGCTTCATGCGCTGGGACACGATCGGGACGTCGTTCTGGCCGCCGATGACCGAGGGCTTGCCGGGGTAGAAGAGTGTTCCATCCCCGCTGCCCGAGTACCGGCACTGATTGCTCCACGCGGTGGACAGCTGATCGGTGGTCGAGAAGTACAGCTCGCCGCTCACGTGGTTGCGGAACGTGAACCACTCCATCGCTCGGGCCTGGATGGCGGAGGCGTCGATCACGTAGCTCGGCCAGCCGGTGAAGCCGCCGCCGTGCGAGGTGTCGCAGCCGTTGCCGCAGCCATGGCTGATACAGGACTGGTACCACCACATCTCGCGCCCCGCGCCGTCGGCGATCCAGTTGTCGTAGGCCGGGATGTCGCCCATCGCCCCGCCCGGGCGCACCCAGTTCATCAGGGGCACGATCAGGTCGATCGAGCCGAGCACACCGGCGCGCTCGGCGTCGGGCAGGCCGGTGGTGACGAGGCTCTTGACGCCGGCGCGCATCACAGGCGCGGCCCAGTTCGCGATGCTGCCCCAGTTGCAGCCCGCGGGCGGCTCATCGCAGACGTACTCGAACAGGGTCGCGCCCCAGCCGCTCGCGTCGGCGTGCTGCTTCCAGCGCCGGGCCGAGTTCTCCGGATC
The DNA here is from genome assembly GCA_937896275.1 of uncultured Myxococcales bacterium. Classification (GTDB taxonomy): domain Bacteria; phylum Myxococcota_A; class Bradymonadia; order UBA7976; family UBA1532; genus JACKDN01. The sequence continues at coordinate 1,375 of CALBMW010000987.1, read as the reverse complement.
GGCCACGTAGCGAGCGGTGGTGGCCAGCGTGGTCATCCGCGCGCCGGCGAGCCGACCGTCGAAGCTGCCGTCGAGCAGGCTGCCGTAGGCGGTCTCGAAGGTGGACCAGTCGTCGTTGCGCGGCCAGGTGTAGATCACCTGCCCCAGCGAAATCCTGTGGTCCAACGCGGACTTGGCGTAGAGCGCGCCGTAGTGGTAGACGCCCGCGTCGCCGCCGCACCCGTTGTAGCTGCCCTGATGCGCCACGCAGCCGGCGTCCCAGCCGATGCCGTACATGGTGGGCAGGCTCGAGGTCGAGGGCAGCTCGAAGTCGAAGACGCGCAGACCCACGGGCACCGTGAAGGCGCCGCCGCTCGTGACGACCTGCACCGTGCCGGTGTAGTGGCCCGCTGCGGCGTCGGTCGGCACGTGCAGGTCGATCAGGATCGATCCGATGCGGTTGGCGGCGACGTTGAGCGGGAAGGCGTTGCGCCGCTCGCCGAAGTAGGGGTCGACGTCGGGGATCAGCGGATCGGGCCAGTCGCCGGCCTGCCCCTCGTCGTTGCTGGGTGAGGGCACGTTGTACTGGCCCACGCGGTAGATGACGGCCTCGGAGGCGGCGATGCGCGCGCCACCGGGGCCCGCGAGCGCCGACAGCGTGGCGCTCTCGACGCTGTGGCCGTCGGCGCCGCCGGCGAAGGCGATCTGGAAGCCCTCGAACTCGTTGCGGGCGGCCTCGATCTCGACCGCCGTGCCGCCGGGCAGGGCGTCCGAGGAGCGCAGCTTGTGGGTCAAGTGGGTCGTGCGAATCCACCCGGGCAGGTCCCCGACGGGGCAGGCGCCGCAGTCCTGAGCGCAGGCGGCGCACGTCTCGCCGCCGTCACAGGCGCCGTCGCCGCAGTTCGCGGGCGGGGGCGGGCAGGCGCCGCAGTCCTGGGCGCAGGCGCCGCAGGTCTCGTCGCCGTTGCAGGCGCCATCACCGCAGGCCGGGGGCGCCGGAGGACAGGCGCCACAATCGCGGGCGCACGTGCCGCAGGTCTCGTCCCCATTGCAGGCGCCGTCACCGCAGGCGGGCGGCGCGGGCGGACAGGCGCCGCAGTCGCGGACGCACGTGAAGCAGTTCTCGCCGCCGTCGCCGTCGCAGGCGCCGTCGCCGCAGGCCGGGGGCGAGGGCGGGCAAGCGCCGCAGTCACCGGCGCAGGTGGAGCAGGTCTCGTCGCCGTTGCACGCTCCGTCGCCGCAGGCGGCCGGGGGGGGGTCGCAGGCGCCGCAGTCGTCCGCGCACGAGCGGCAGTTCTCGCCGCGGTCGCAGGAACCGTCGCCGCAGGCGGAGGGGGCCGCCTCGCAGGCGCCACAGTCGTCAGCGCAGGCGCGGCAGGTCTCGTCGCCGTTGCAC
>CALBMW010000986.1 GCA_937896275.1 uncultured Myxococcales bacterium | reverse complement strand
GGCGGCGGTGGCGGTGGCGGCGGTGGTGGCGGCGGCACGCCGGGCGAGGGGGGCGCGGGTGGTGGCGGCCCCAGCGAGAGCCGTTTGCGCCTCTCGTACGTCAAGTCGACCTCGCCCCGCGACGGCCAGGCGCGCTTCGACATGGTGATCTATGACTTCGAGGACGACGAGGAGTCGAGCCTGACCGCGGGCGCCGCCGACGTCGACTGCGCTGCCAAGGCGTGCCGTCTGAGCGCTGCGATGACCTGGCTGGGGTGGTTGTCGCCGGCCGGCGCAGGGGGCGGCGTCGACCTGTGGGTCGCGCCGGTGGACACTCGCCGCAAGACCGTCAACGTCGATGAGAAGCGCATGGTCGCCGACCAAGTGGTCAACTTCCAATTCACGGGTGACCTCGTGGTCTACAGCCGCGGCGAGGCCGTGGGCCCGTCGGGGACGCTCGAGGTGTGGGTGGAGCCCCTGGCAGGCGACGGCCCCGGCTGCCCCGGCGCGGCCGATCGCGCGTCATGCAAGCAGCAAGTGGGCGACATCAACGGCGACGGTGCCTTCCGCGTCACGCCCTTCGGCTCGCTCATCATCCTGGTCAAGACGACGTTGTCCTCGATGGCGGTCGAGTTCTACAACGCGGCCAGCGGGGCCGGGCAGGAGATCTATACCTTCGGCGAGGCCGGCGGCACCGGCTCCGAGTTCTCCGGTCGCCTGCCGCTGGGGTTGGCGCCCGACGCGACCTACATCGCCGCGTTCACCCGCGACGGCTTCACGTGGAAGCTGAACGTGCTCGACGCGATCCCCGATCCGCCGGAGCCGCTGGTGCTGCCTCTGTTCGAGACGCAGACGAGCCCGCAGGGCGACTGCCAGCGCCCGCAGCCGCTGAACTTCAACGAGGTTCGCTTCGATCCGGTCTTCAGCGCCGACGCCGGCTCCATCTACTTCCTGGCCCACGGTGACTGCGCGAAGCGGCCGAGCGAGGAGAGCCCGACCAACCGGGACGACTACGACATCCTTCGGGTGAAGCGCGATCTGTCGGGGGACGTGAAGAACGTGACCAACAACCCGCGCGTGAGCAACTGGATCAACCACGACATCGGCAACTTCGCGCTGTCCCCCGACAACACGAAGTTGGCCTTCACGGCGTCGCGACCCAACAAGGCGAGCAGCAAGGCCATCTGGATCATCGATCCCGAGACCGGCGCCTACGACTGCTCACGGGGGCGCATGGAGGTCACGCTCGATGGCGTACCGCGCTGCGAGTTCATCATGGATGACAGCGCCAACACGGACATCCAGTACCGGGATGTCACCTTCCACCGGGTCGACGTGGCGCGCTGAGCGGGGACTCTCGCCGCCCCTCGCATTGGGGCGGCGGTCGACCGTGCGGCGGTCGACCGTGCGGCGGTCCGCGGTGCGAGCGGGGCGGGAGCGAGTGGGGTCGGTGGCGGTGGCGCCTTCTCGGCGATCGCGAACGACCGCCCGATCACATGCCCTCGGCCTCCTCCGGATCGTTGATCGACGGGTAGCGCTGGATCTCGGCGCGGGCGATCTTCCAGGCCTTCTGGACGATCCACGAGAGCGAACGGTCCTGCCGCGCCGCCTCGTTCTGGATCTCCTTCAGCATGTCCTCGGGGAAATAGAGGCTCTGCTTACGCTTGTCGGACCCGGCCATTCGACGTACTCCACGATGATCTGGAGTCGATGGTAGGTAGGTCCGGCGGGGTGTCAAGTTTGCGTACGATATCCTACTTGGCCCCACTCGCAGGCGCCGGCGTCGGCTTCGCGGGTGTCAGGTCGATCGGCTTCAGGCGCGTCGGATCCAGCTTGATCGGTGAGGGCGCGACGATGCTCCCCCCGGCGCCGGTCGCGCGGACCGGCGGCATGGCGGCGCCCTCGGCCGGATCGACGAAGGCCAGCGTCCCGAAGCGGTCGAGCGCGTGGAAGTCGCCCACCACGGGCGGCGAGAAGGCCGCCGCCATCTGGCGACCGCTCTTCGGGAAGTCCCAGCGGAACAGGTTCGTGCGCCAGGTCTGGCCGTGAGCCAAGGGTGCCTTGGCCCCGGGCACCTGCGCGACCGGCACCTTCATCTCGACCACGTAGCCGCGGTCGCGATCGTCACGCGCGTTGAGCGTGCCGTCGACGGTGACGGCCGTCTCGAGTCCCTCCATGTTCCACGCGCGCGCCTTCTCCAGATCGCTGCGGTGTCGCTCGAACTTCGCGTCGAAGATCACGTTGGCGGGCGTCACCTGGAGCTCGAGGTAGTCCTTGCCGTCCCCGTCGGCGTCGATGAACAGCTCGATGACCTCTTGCTCCCACGTGTTGCTGTCGCGCGCGGTAAAGGTGGTCCAGACGTCGTCGTCCTCGGCCTGCACCGCGACGTACAAGGAGTCGTCGTCAAAGAGGAATCGTGCGCGCGCGCGGGGCGCGGGCCCGTCCTTCCCGTCGGGTGAGGTCCAAAACGGCGTCCAGCGCGCCAGGTTCCATGCGGGCTCGTCCAGCTTGCCGTCGATGGCGATGGCGGCGCCGGCGGGCAGCCGACGAACGGCGGCGGTGGGCAACGGCGAGGTGCCGGCGGCGGCCTTGGCGTCGCCCTTGACGGTGAAGGCGGCCGCGATGACCCGATTCTCGGCGTCGTGCTTCACCTGGTCGGGGTTGCTGACCTTCAGGCGGTACTCTCCGCGCCAGAGGCCCCAATACAGGTGCGCCTCGCCCGGCGGGAAGCCCGACTTCACCGTGAAGGTCTGCACGTCGCGGATGATCTGCCCCTTGGCGAGCTTTCGCAGCGGGAACAGCCCCTCGATCGGGTGGTGGTCGAGGTTCATCCAGGCCGCGCGGTCGTTCTTGCGGCCTTGGAAGTGGACGAAGAGGCTGTTGTCGCCCGGCTTGTCCGCGAGCCCCTCGATGTACCAGGTGACCGTGACCGTTTCGCCCGGCGCGACCTCGGTCTTGTCGATGTCCACGCCGATCAGCTTCACCTGATCCTCGATGATGGCGCCGATTGGGAACCGGGGCGTGGGCGCGGCGCTCAGCAGGTTGGCCTCGACCTTCTTCTGCTGGCCCGGCGTGAGCGACGGCTCGGCGTGCTCCTGGCAGGCCACGAGGCCGAGGACGACGATGGCGAGAGCGGCTCTGACGAGGGTGGCCTTCATAGGACCTCCGAGGGGCAGGTGCGTGGCGACCGCGCACTTTGGCTCATCGGGCGCCCGGGCGCAAGGCAGCGTCAGGGGGACGCAGGCAGCAGCGGGCGGCCGCCGCGGACGTGGAAGACCAACTCGAGGTCGCCGCTGCCAGCGTCGGTGCGGAGGTCGATGCGGTAGCCGATGGTCGACCAGTGCGAGCCTTCGTAGCCGCCCCCGCTGAGCGGCTCCGGCGCGCCGAGGCGGATCTTCATGGCGTCGACGAGGGCCTCCTTGCGCTCGGGCGCGCGGTAGCCCGGCGTGAAGGTCGCGACAATCGCCTTCACCGTATTGCTGCCGGGATCGATCAGGTAGTGCACCGTCGAGAACGGGCCGTCGGGCGGCTCGTCCACCAGGATGTTCGGCGTGTACACCGAGGGCGTCAGGTGGGGCCGCGCGGCGCGCAGGGCGGCGAGCGGATCGCCGGGGTGCCCCGCGATGGGGGGGGGCGGCTCCGGGAGCTTGACGGCCAAGTCGAAGGGCGCCACGGGTACCGGCGGCACGGGGGGCACGATGAGCTTGCCACCGTCGGACATCATCATCGGCGCCGCGGCGTCGTCGACGGTGACGGGCGGAGGCTCCTTGCCGCATCCGACCAGGCCGAGGGCGAGCAGCAAGTCGACGACGAGCAGCGGGCGGGCCGCGGCGTTGAACCCCCCGGTGAGGGCGTCTACACTCGCGCCGCGGCGGCGTGGGCCGGGCGGAAGCGTTATCGAGGGTGTGCGCGATGTGGTCACGGGACGGAACCTATCACTTCATCGGTATCGGCGGCATCGGCGTGAGCGCTGTCGCGCGCGTCCTGCACGAGCAGGGGGTCCGCGTACAGGGCTCCGACGTGCGCGAGAGCCAACTCACCGAGATGCTGCGTGGGCTCGGCGTCCCGGTGGTCATCGGCCACGACGCCGCGAACATCGAGAGCGCCGACGTCGTGGTTCACAGCACGGCGGTGCGCGCCGACAACGTCGAGCGCGCGGCCGCGCGGGCGGCAGGCAAGCCGGAGGCCCATCGGAGCGACATGCTGGGGCTCTGCCTCGAGGGCTTCGAGAGCGTGGGCGTGACCGGCACCCACGGCAAGGGCACCGTCTCGGCGATGATCGCCCACGCGCTGATCGTCGCGGGGCGCGACCCGACCTTCATCATCGGCGGATTACTCAATGATTACGGGCTCAACGCGCGCTCGGGCGCTGGGGCCCACGCCATCGCCGAGGTTGACGAGAGCGATCGCAGCCACCTGAACCTGCGGCCGACGCACGTGGTGGTGAACAACCTCGAGGTCGATCACCTGAACTTCTACGACGGGCTCGGCGACATCGTGGACACGATGGCCCGCTTCGTGGTCGAGAACCCCCGGCTGCAGACCCTCGCCGTGCACGTGGACGACGCGGGCGCGCGTCGTCTGGCCGAGTTGGTGCGGGGCAGGACGGCGGCGCGGGTGCTCACCTATGGGACCGGCGGCGATGGGCTGGACTTCGCGGCGCGCGACGTCACCGACCTCGGTGATCGGGTGTCCTTCGTTGCATGGCGAGGGGACGAGCGGCTGGGCGAGGTGACCTTGCCCCTCCCCGGCAACTACAACGCCGACAACGCCGCCGGCGCGCTGGCGGTGACCATGGGCGCGCTGGGCTTGGACTTCGCGACCGTGGCCCGGGCGCTGGGCAGCTACCACGGGCTGGAGAACCGCTTCGCCGTGCGGCGCGCGGGCGGCCTGACGCTGGTCAAGGACTACCTGTCGCACCCGACCGGCATGCGCCGGGTGCTCGAGAGCGCGCGCCGCATGCCGCACGCGCGCATCTGGTGCGTGTTCAAGCCCTATCGCTTCACGCTGATGCGCTACCACGGCGAGGAGTACGCCGAGGCCTTCCGCGGCTGCGACGAGGTCTTGATCACGACGATGTACGCCGCCGAGGAGCGGCCCATCGACGGCATCGACACGCCGTGGTTCGTCGCGGTGCTGCGTCAGGCGGGCAATACCGTGCATCACGTGCCCGAGAACGCCGACGTCGTGCCCTTCCTCGACGCGCGCGTCGGGGAGGGCGACATGGTCATCTTCTTCGGCGGCGACGACTTCTTTCGCATGGCGGACGCCTGGGCGGATCGGCGGGACGGTTCGCTGGGATGAGCGCCTGGCGTGGCCGCCGGGTGGCGGTGTGGGGGGCGGCGCGCAGCGGGATCGCGGCCGCCAACCTGCTCGTCGATCTGGGCGCCGAGGTCGTGCTCAGCGACAGCCGCGTCGAGCCGACGGCCGAGGGCCTCGACGCGCGGGTCTCGCTGCGCGGCGGCGGCAACGTGCTAG
>CALBMW010000985.1 GCA_937896275.1 uncultured Myxococcales bacterium | reverse complement strand
CGCCCCGGATGCCGACCGCGACGCCGTCGCGGACGCCGAGGTGCCGGACGCCGCGCCGCCCCCCGCCTTCGTCGCCGTCGCTGCCGGCACCATGCACGGCTGCGCGGCCGACAACCGGCAGCGCGCCGTGTGCTGGGGCAACCCCGCCGACGACCGCACCGCCGCTCCACCCGGTCCCATCGTCGGAGTCTCGGCCGGCACCCTGCACAGCTGCGGCCTCGGCGCGGACGCGCACGTCGTCTGCTGGGGCACCTACCCCGCCGACAGCACGCCACCCCCACCCGACGGCCACTTCCTGCGGATCCGGTCGGGCGACGACCACACCTGCGGCCTCCGCGACGACCGGACGCTCGCCTGCTGGGGCCTGCCCGGCAACGACGGCCGCACGGTGCCCCCCCCCGGCGCGTTCACCGACCTGGCCCTCGGATCGGACCACGCCTGCGCGATCGCCGCCGACACGGGCGCCGTGCGCTGCTGGGGCGACGCCGGCGACGGTCGCTTGGCCGCCCCGCCGGACGCGTGCTTCGCGGTCGCGGCCGGCGACAAGCACAGCTGCGCGCTGCGCACCGCCGACCACCACCCCGTGTGCTGGGGCAAGAACAGCCAAGGCCAGTCCGATCCGCCAGACGAGCCCTTCGAGGCCATCGACGCCGGACACGACTTCGTCTGCGGCCTGCGCGCGAACGGCAGCGTCCGGTGCTGGGGTCGCAACGACAGTCGCCTCGACGTCCCGGCGGGCAGCTTCTCGGTCCTCGGCGTGGGCTTCGATCACGCCTGCGCGATCCGCGCGGACGGGGCCGTGCGGTGCTGGGGCAACAACGGGAGCGACCGGGCGACGCCGCCCGACCCCGCGCCGTAGGGACGGTCGGGCGCGCCGGTGGCGGCCGGATCCGTCAGGGCGCGCAGACCAGGCCGTAGACCACGCGGATGTCGCACGCGAAGCCCGGAGGCCCCCAGCCCTCCTCGAGGTCGAGGGGCGCCAGCGACCGGAACAGATTGCAGACGATGTTCGGCACGGCGCGCTGGGACAGCGTGATGCACAGACCCTCGGCGAAGGACACCGCAGCACCGTGCCCATTGAAGGCGCAGGCGGCGTCAGCGCAGGTCTGCGCGTCGCCGCAGCCGTTGAAAGACCCGCAGCCGCCGTGGTGGCCATAGGCCTGATTGGGGGACAGCGCGACGGACCGCCGGGTGTAGACGACGCGCTCCCAGCCGTTGTTGGCGTTGAGGAACTCCGTCCCACAGCGGTAGCCGAACTGCAGCACGTTGCCCGGATCGGCGTGCCAGCACATGCGCAGCTCACCCTGCGCGGACGAGGTGTCGCACGAGCCGCGCGTGACCCCGACGCCGATCGGGGCGAAGCCCCACGAATGGACGGGGTCGAAGTAGAAGTCCACGCCGTTATGCGGGTTGACGGCGTTCGCGCCCGAGACCACCCGGGTCACCTCGGCGGTGAGCCCTTCGGCCGCGAGGGTCAGCGCCGCCGCGCCCACCGGGCGGCAGGCGATCATCATCTCCGGGCCGTCGCAGTCCCGCAGGATCTGGTCGATGGACTCACCGCTGGTCCCGTAGAGGCCGGAGAAGCACTCCTCGTAGCCCCGGGCGAGCACCTCGGCCTCGGGCACGTTGCGCTGAACGCCGGGGATCAGCCCGGGGCCGAAGTCGCGGCACGCCACGTCCTGCACACAGTCCGGATCGGCGCAGTCCACCGCCCGATCCCCATCGTTGTCGACGCGGTCGTCGCAGATCTCGCGGGCGGTCGCGCGCCCGGCCTGGTCGGGCCGGTAGCCAGCGGTGGGATCGCCGGCGTCGTCGAGCAGGGAGCCGGCGCCGTCTAGGTCGCACGGGGTCCAGCTCAGGCCTCCGTCGACGCTGAAGCGGAAGGCGTAGTCCACGGTGCCGCGCGCGAGGTCGAACTCGGCCTGATACTCGTCGTTGTTCGGCTCGCCGAACTGGTTGCCGTCGTAGGCCCTGTTGGGGACCGCGTCGATCCAGCGCCACGCGCCGTTCTCGGTCGGCTGGCTCCCCCTCGGTCCGAGGCCCAGCTGGGCCAGGACCACGGCGTCCGGATCGGTGCGGCTGCTGCGGTCGGTGATGCCCACCTGGTACAGGCGACCGAAGACCGTGTGATGGCTGCCCTCGGCGTCTTCGATGGACCGCGGGAACTGCAGGCGACAGAACTGAACGGCCCGCGGCTGGCACTGGGCGTCGACGCAGGCGAGGCCACCCGGGCACAGGGCGTCGTCGACGGCCCCGTTGCAGTCGTTGTCTCGGCCGTCGCACACGTCGGGTTGGGGCTCACCGGGCCTCGCGTTGCAGGCCAGCGCCCTGGTCTCCGGGTCGCAGGCAACCTCGCCGACGGCGCGGCAATCACCGATGCCGACGCTGCAGGCCACGCCCGCGCCCTCGACGTCGTCGACCTCGCGGTTGCAGTCGTCGTCCACGCTGTTGCAGACCTCGGCCCGAGGGAGCACCTGGCCCAGGCAGGGGCCGAAGCCGGTGCCATGGGCGTTGCAGATCTGCACGCCCGCCGCGCACGGGCCGACGCGCTCCGTGCCGACGGCACCCTCGTAGCAGCCGCGCTGAGCGGCGGCCTCGCAGACGCACTGTCCATCCGCCAGATCGTCCACCCGGCCGTTGCAGTCGTCGTCGGTCTGGTTGCAGACCTCGGGCCCGGGCAACACCTGGCCCACGCAGGGCCCGAGCTGACCACCGCGGCACTGACGGCCGCCGCCGTGGCAGATCCCGACGTCCTCCGAGTTCGGCGGGCCCTCGTAGCAGGCCGCGGTCAGGGGCCCGCCGGCGTCGGCCTCGTCCTGGGCGCCGTCGCAGTCGTTGTCGAGGCCGTCGCACAGCTCCGCCGCGGGCCCGGTGACCGGGACGCAGGCCAAGGCGCCCTCTCGACACGCGCTCAGGCCGGCGGCGCAGACGCCCAAGAGGCCGGTGTCGCACGCGCCGCCGCCGCCGGGGTTGCCCTGATCGACGCGGCCATCGCAGTCGTTGTCCTCGCCATCGCAGACCTCCTCCCGAGGGTCGCCGGGCACCGCACCGCAGGCCACCGCGCCGTTGGGATCACAGATCCGTTCGCCGTCGGCCGCGCAGGCACCCACACCGACCGTGCAGCCTTCCCCCAGGCCGAGATCCTCGTCGATCTGCCGGTCGCAGTCGTTGTCGATCCCGTCGCAGACCTCGGGTCCCGGCGACAGCGGGCGAGCGCTGCACGCCAGCCCGCCACGGTCATCGCAGAGCGTCAGGCCCTGACTGCGGCAGCCGCCGGTCCCCACGAAGCAGTCGGCCTGAAGGTCGAAGGTCTCGTCGACCTCACCGTTGCAGTTGTTGTCGATCCCGTCACAGCGTTCCTCGGCGGGCTCGCCCGGCACGGCGGTGCAGCGGATCTCGCCGCGCTCGGCGTCGCAGCTGGCCACGCCTTCGCTGCGGCACGCGCCGATACCAGCGGCGCACGGGACACCGGCCCCGGCGACCGCGTCGTCGATGTCATCGTTGCAGTCGTTGTCACGGCCATCGCAGAGTTCGGGCCCGGGCAGGACCTGACCTTCGCAGCGCCCGAAGCCCGCGCCGTCCTCGATGCACGTCTGTCGCCCTGCCCGGCACATACCCACGCCCGCGGTCCCGACGGGGCCGCTGTAGCAATCCCGCGCCTCGCCCGGTTGGCAGGCGCAGCCGCCCCGGACGTCGTCCTGCTGACCGTTGCAGTCATTGTCGATGCCATCGCAGATCTCGACGCCGGGGATCTCCTCGCCCAGGCATGCACTGAACGCACCCGCCGCGCACCTGCGCTCGCCGGCATGGCAGATACCCGTGCCGTCGGTGCCTGGCGGTCCGGTGTAGCAGCGCTCGACGATGGCTCCGCCGGCCTGAGCCTCGTCGGTGGTCCCATCGCAGTCGTCGTCGACGCCGTTGCAGATCTCCGCGACCGGCAGGACCTCGCCCTCGCAGGCACCGAAGGCACCGGCGGCGCAGCGCTGCAACCCGGCGTGGCAGGCGCCGATGCCGTCGGTGGCCGCGTCGCCGCTGTAGCAGGGGTGACTCACCCCGTTGTCGATCTGCCCGTCACAATCGTCGTCGAGGCCATCGCAGGCCTCGGGCGCGCCGGCGCCGGCGCTGGCGCCGCAGAGCACGCCGTCACCGCCGACGTTGCAGACGAAGATCCCCTCGGACAGGCACTCGCCGAGGCCATTGGCGCAGGGCTCGCCCAGGTCGGGGAAGCCGTTGTCGAGTCGGCCATCACAGTCCTCGTCGATCTCGTTGCCACAGAGCTCGACGCCAGGATCGCCGACCACGGCGTCGCACTCGACGCCGTCGGCGAGGACGCTGCAGACCAGGATGCCCTCGGCGGCGCAGACGCCGGCGCCCGCCCGGCATGCCTCGCCGAGGCCCGGGTAGCCCTCGTCGATCTCGCCGTCGCAGTCGTTGTCGATGGCGTCGCAGATCTCGTCGGGCGCCGCGCACTCGGTCCACGCTCCGTCGACGCACTGTCGGGTGCCGACGCATCCGGGCACCTCGCAGGCGTCCTGCTGCCCGTCGACGCAGGCGGGGTCCAGCCCGCCTTCGCCACCGACGCCGGGTTCGCCGCCCAAGCCGCCGACGCCGGGCTCGCCGCCCATGCCAGCTTCGCCGCCCTCCCCACCGGCGCCACC
>CALBMW010000984.1 GCA_937896275.1 uncultured Myxococcales bacterium | reverse complement strand
CGATCTGGGCGCCTTCGACGCGTCGCCCCCGCGCGACGCCGCCCGGGCGCCGGACGCGGCATCCTCGGTGGACGCTTCGGTCGAGCACGACGCGGCCCGGCCCGTCGACGACGCGGGACCGGTCGGCGCCGATGGTGCCGTCGATCCGGCGTGCGAGGGGTCGGGTGGCGCGGCCTGCTTCTCCAACTTCGACTGCCCCGCCGATCGGCGGTGCGCCAACACGGCGGCGGCCGATGAGCCCGAGGTGCCGTGTTGCGTCCTCGGGGCGCGAGGCGACGGTGCCGCCGGCGCGGATTGCAGCGACGGGCGCGGTGAGCTGACCTGCGCCAGCGCGGTGTGCATCGACGGGCTTTGCTCTACCCGATGCGAGGTGCCCGCCGATTGCCCAGCGGGCATGCAGGACTGCATCCCCATCGCCTTCAGTGGCTCCGAGGACGCCTGGTGCTTCCCCGAGCGCTGAGCGGCTCCACGTCGCGCAGCGCCGCCCTGCCGGCCGACGCGCGCGTTGGAGTGCATGGCCGTCTCTGGGGGACGCTCCTGATCCTGGCGGCGGCGCTGGCCGCGGGCTGCGACGACGGCGGCGGCGCCGCGGACGGGGTCGACGCGACGCCTGCCGGGGCGGCGGATCTGGGCCCCGATGAGATCGACGCGGGCCGCGAGGATGCGCCGGACGTGGGTCCGCGCGACGCCGGCCTCGACGGGGCGGGTGCGTCGTGGTCCTTCGTCGGTGGGGGCGCGTCGGTCCTGCTGCGGCCCGCCGTCTTCGTGGACGGCGCGTGGCGCGGCGCGGGCGTGGACGGGCCGTGCGAGGCGCGGGGCGCCGACGTCTGGTGTCCCGCCGGCCCCGGCGGCGCGACGCTGATCGCCGACGCGATCGGGCCGCGGGTGGTGTTCGACGCCGAGTCCGACGCGCGGGTCGAGGGCTTCGCGCTCGACGGCCTGGCCGAGGTGCCCGGCGCACGGGCGTGGCTGTCCAACGGCTTCCAGTCCTGGTCACAGAGCGGCGTCGTGGCGCTGGGCACGCCGTCGGGCGACGCGACGCTTCGGCAGGCGCTGCGCAAGGTGGCCGACGCCGAGGTCATCCGCACCGGCGAGAACTTGTCGTGGTGGTACACCTACGTCGGCGGCGGCGGCGTGACCCTGGTGGTCGGTGCGCCCGATCCGCAGCGCTTCGTGCCCTGGGCGCACGTGGCGCGGCTCGAAGACGAATCGGAGGCGCTGCGGGTGCGGCTGGGCTGTGGCTGGACCGGCGAGCGGGTGTCGGTGCCGGCCGGCGCGCGCGTCGAGGGTGAGCGCTGGTGGCTCGGCGCCGACGCCTCGACCGAGGTCGCCCTCACCGCCTTCGCGGACGCGCTGCCCGCCCGCGCGCGGTCGGCGCCGCGGCCGGCCGAGGCGGGTTGGAACTCGTGGTACGAGCTGTGGGACGACGTGGACGACGCCGCCGTCCGGGCCAACGCCGCCCTGGCGCGCCAGCACCTGGGGCCCGCGCTCCCGATCGACGCGCCGCCCCTGCGCGTCACGGTCGACGACGGGTGGCAGCAGGCCTGGGGCGAGTGGCAGCCCAACGCGAAGTTCCCTGACGGCCTGTCCGGGCTGGCGGCCGATCTGCGGGGCGACGGCTTCACGATGGGCGTCTGGTTCGCGCCCTTGCTGGTCGACGCCGACGCGCCCTTGGCCGCCGCGCACCCCGACTGGTTCGTGCAGGGCGCGATCTACCCGCACCTCGAGCACGGCCCGATGCGGGTGCTGGACGTCACGAACCCCGAGGCGGCCGCGCACCTGGACGAGACCGTGCGGCGCATCGTGGGCTGGGGCTATGACTTCCTGAAGATCGACTTTCTCTTCGCCGCCTTCGTGCCCGGCGAGCGGGCCGAGGCCAGCACGGCGCTCTTTGCCTACCGCCGCGCGCTGCAGATCATCCGCGAGGCGGCGGGCGAGGACGTGGTCATCCTGGCCGTCGGCGCGCCGCCGACGCCCTCGCTGCCCTTCGTGGACGCTTGGCGGGTGGGGGGCGACATCATCGTCGAGCCGTTCGGGCCCAGCTTCCCCTTCGTGACCAACGAGCTGCGCAGCGTGGCGGCGAGGTGGCCGTTTTGCCGCGTGACGCTGTGCGATCCCGATCCGCCGGTGCTGCGTGCGTTCTCGGAGGACGAGGTCCAGAGCAGCGCGTTCGTGGCGGCGACGGCGGGGGGAGCCTGGTTCTTGTCGGACGATCTGCGCGCGCTCGACGAAGCACGGGCCGCCTGGGGCGCCGAGCCGACGCGCGTGGCGGCGGCGCTCAGCGGTCGGCCGGCGACGCCCGAGGACTGGTTCCCCGATCCGGCGCCCACGGGTCTGGTCTCGGCGCTCGCCGATCACCTCGCCGGCACCCACCGACAGGTCGCGCCGGTGCGCTGGCGGGGGCAGGACGGCCGCCGCTGGGCCGTCAACGCCACGGCCGCGCCGATCGAGGTCGAAGGCGTCACCGTGCCGGCGCACGCGGTGAGGGGCCTGCCGTGAGGGAGCCGCGATGAGCCGCCCATTGGTGCTGGTGACCAACGACGATGGGGTCGACTCCTTCTTCCTGGAGTTGCTGGTCCTCGCGCTGCGGGCCGAGTTCGAGGTGGTGTGGGCGGTGCCGGCGACCGAGCAGAGCTGGATCGGCCGCGCGGTCAGCCTGGGCCGGACGCTCACCGCGCGCCCTGCGGAGCGCTTCGGGACGCCGGGCTTCATCATCGACGGCACGCCGACCGACTGCGTGAACCTGGCGCTGGGCCGGCTGTTGCCGGAGCCGCCCGCCGTGGTGGTGTCGGGCATGAACATCGGCTTCAACGTCACGCTGCCCATCATCCTCGCCTCGGGCACGGTCGCCGGCGCCGTGGAGGGGGCGCTGTGGGGCCTGCCGGCGGTGGCCGTGTCGCAGCAGATCCCGCACGGGCGGTACGACGCGCTCAAGGCGCAGCACGGGCGCGGGGACGCCGAGGTCGAGATCGTCGCGCGCGCGTCGACGGCGCGTGCGACGGAGGCGATCGCCGCGCTGTGGGCCGCCGGGCCGAGCGGGCTGGTCGTGCACAACCTGAACTTCCCCGCCGCGCCCGCCACCGACACGCGGATCGAGCGCACGCGGCCGGCGCTGCTGCGCCTCGGCGGCCTCTTCGCGCCGCTCGACGAGGGGGGCTACCGCTTTCGGTTCCCGGGGCGACGCGAGGTGATCGAGGAGCGCGCCGACGACGACCTGTCGTGCCTGCTGCGGGGCCACGCGAGTCACACCGTGCTGGATCTGCGGGCCCTGGGTGAGCGGCTCAGCTGACCTCGACGAACAAGGTCTTGAGGTAGTCGGTCTCGGGCGCGCCGAGCAGGGTGGGGTGATCGGGCGCCGCCCCGCGCCGCTCCACCACGCGTACCCACCGTCCCGCGTCCGCCGCGGCCTCGGCCACGACGCGCTCGAAGTCGGCGCGCGCCATGTGGGCCGAGCAACTGCAAGTGACCAGGCGCCCGCCCGGCCGAAGCAGCTTGAGGGCCCGCAGGTTGATCTCCTTGTACGCCCGCCGGCCAGCGTCCGCGCTCTTGCGAGACTTGGCGAACGCGGGCGGATCGAGCACCACCCCGTCGAAGGCGCGCCCGTCTCGTTCGAACGCCCGCAACAGGTCGAAGACGTTCGCTTCTTCGGTCTGGACGGTCAGCGCGTTGCGCGCGGCGTTGGCCTGCAGGCGGGCCAGCGCCGGGCCGCTGCTGTCGACGCAGGTCACGTCGGCGCCCGCGCGCGCCAACTGCAGCCCGAAGCCGCCGTCGTAGCAGAAGCAGTCCAGCACCTCGCCACGCAGGAAGGACGCGGCGGCGAGGCGGTTGTCGGTCTGGTCGAGGAAGCCGCCGGTCTTCTGGCCCTCGAGCAGGTCGAAGCGCAGCGTGAGGGATCCAATCGAGGCCTCGACCTCGGGCTCGCCCCGGACGACGCGCTTCTCGGTGGGCAGCCCCTCGTGCGCGCGCACCTTGGGGTCGTTGCGCAGCACGACGGTGGTGGGCGAGAAGCGGGCGCACAGGTGCGCGATGAGCGCCTCGGTGCGGCGGTCCGCGGCCTGCGTGAGCGTCTGCAGGCTCAGGCCGGGGCCATAGCGGTCGACGATGAGGCCGGGAAGACCATCGGAGTCGCCGTTGATCAGGCGGGCGCAGGGCGGGCGGCCCGCGCGTCGGTCGAGCGCCTCGTCCACCAGGCGCGTCCAGCCGGCCTCGGGCTCCTCGTCCGACCGAATGGGCGTCCCGCGGACGGCGATCTCGGAACGGTCCGACCAGGCGGCGACGCCCAGCGCGCGACCGTCGTGGCCAAGGACCACGGACAGATCACCGCCCACGACGGTGGGCGCGACCTGGGCGACGTCGGTGCGGAAGATCCAGGGGTGGCCGCCGCGCCAGCGCCGCGTGCCCTTGCGGGTCAGGTGGATCAAGGGACGCGCTCGACCTCGTGGCTGGCGACGCTCACCTCGAGGCTCCCCACGCGCACCTTCACGGTGCCCGCCTTGGAGCCGGGGCCGCGCACTTCGCCCTCCTTGCCGGCAAAGAGGCCGCGGGTGAGCCGCACCTTGGTGCCGGCGTCGAGCGTCGGGGCTGGGCGCGTCGGGCCTGGGCGCGCCGGGGCGGCCGCCGGTGCGCGGGGCTCGACAGGGGCCTCGCGGGGCGGG
>CALBMW010000983.1 GCA_937896275.1 uncultured Myxococcales bacterium | reverse complement strand
ATCGTCAGCGGGCTGCCTTGCACGACGAAGGCCGTCGTCGAGCTCGTCAACGCCGACGCCCCGGCCCGGGCTGTCATGAGCGGGGGCCGGGTCCGCGTCGACCAGGGGCCGGCCTTGTGGGCCCTCGTGCCGGGCGTCGTTGGCGACAGCGGTCGGGAGAGGTCGATCTCACCGCTGCGCGTCATGGTGCAGGCCGCACTGCGTGCATACGCTCATCGCAGCGACACGGCGGATGAGCGCGGCGTTGACGAGATCGCTGCTGGAACGGCGGCGATCTGCAATGGCCACGCGCAGATCTCCCGCCCGGGCACCGGGCGATCACAGCGCCTTCGCGGTCACTCCTGTCGTGGCCATCGCGATGGCACGCTCGCTGCTGTGGCGTGAAGCGGAGGTCACCATGTCCGACGCCGCCATCGCCACCACCCCCCTCGTCGATCCCGATCCCACCCTCGCGTCGCCGTCGACGAACGGGCAATTGCCGCCGCCGACGTCGTCGCCGACGTCGTCGCCGACGTCGTCGCCACCGTCACCGCCGAAGCCGTGGCGTCGGGCGTGGCGCCGTCTCGAGGTGCTCGTGGGGCGCGGCGCGGTGGGCCTCTTTGGCGCCGCGGAGCCGCCGGCGTTGTCGCGGGTGTCGACGGGCGATGAGGCCCTCGACGCCGCGCTGCTGGGCGGGCTGCCGCTGGGGCGGCTCGTGGAGGTGGCCGGTCCGGCGGGGATCGGCAAGACGAGCCTCGCCCTGTCGTTCTGTGCGGCGGCCCAGCGTCGTGGGGGCATCGCTGCCGTCATCGACGCCGACGGCGGCCTGGAGCGCTCGACGCTCGCCCGGTGTGGTGTCGACGCGAGTCACCTCGTGATCGCGCGGCCCGACTCGGGGGAGGCGGCGCTGCAGGTGGTCGATGAGCTGCTGCGGGCGAAGGCGGCGGAGATCATCGTCGTCGACAGCGTGGCGGCCCTCGTGCCCCGCGCCGAGCTGTCGTTGCCGACCGGGACAGCGCCGGCGGGCCACCTCTCACGCCTGATGAGCCAGTCGGTGCGGCGCCTCACGCTGCAGGCGGCGAAGAGCCGCGCCATCGTCGTCTTCGTGAACCAGCTCCGGCGCAACTGGGGCGAAGACGGCCGCGGTTACGACGTCACCACCGGCGGCAACGCCCTCGTCTACGCGGCGGCGACGCGATTGTTCCTGACCCACGGCCAGGGCGATGTGCGGGTGAGGTTGCAGAAGGCGCGCTTTGGTCACGAAGGCCGGGTGGTCACGTTGACGCTCCCGCCCGGCGCGGGCCGGTCGGGCTGACGTGGGGGGCGTGACCGGGCCTCGTCGTGTCGTCGTGTCGTCGTGTCGTCGTGTCGTCGTGTCGTCGTGTCGTCGTGCTGTCCGCGACGCTTGCCCGACCTGTTGCTGTTCGCCGACATCGATGGGGTCGGCGGCGACGCCGCCGCCGCCCTCATTCCAGCGCGTGATCGATGCCAGCGGCGCCCTCCGGGCGGCGCTGCAGCAGCCTGCGCTCGTCGACGACGCCCACGCCCGCCTCGCGAAGGCGCCATAGCGCCGGCGGCGGCTGATCTCCCGGGTCGGATTCATGGCGGTATCGGGATCACGATCACGCCGTGCGCCACGTGGACCAACGTGCACACGAGCGCCCCTGCCGCATATGCGCCCGACCGCGACAAGAGCGCCAGTCTCGTCAGCCACACCAACGGCAGGCCACCCCGAGCGGCTTGAGGGGTCATGGAGCCGGCCACGACGCCAATCGACACATCGAGCGCCGCGACCGCCCTGCCTCGCCGCTTCCCGACCTCGCGATAATGCGTCCGCTCAATCGTGACCTCGCCAGCGCTGGTCAAGTACGTCTGCAGCTCTCGCAGGACACGGTGGTGATCCACATCGAGCCCGAGGGTGAAGCGCTTGCGCTCGTTGGGGATGGCAGATGGGCAGCGGCAGGTGGTTCTTGAATCCGTCAATCCGGCCTATGTGCCGATGACCTTGCGCGGTGTTTCAGATGACGATTTCCATTTGATTGCCGAGTTCGTTGATCGCGGCTCACGGCCGACGAACGTCGCACAAGGTGCGATATGTAAACCTGGTCTTGGGGGTGGTGGAGGCGGTTTGAACGGCCTATCCTCTGGCCGACGGTGGATCACTCTCCGAGAAACGGGTGGATCGATTCCCGATGGGTGGGTTCAGGCTGGAGCATTCGGATGTGCTGCGACTGCTCTCGGGGAAGCGCCTGCGTCGTCGACGACCAGATCGGAAGACCGATGTGGTTTGTCTCGATAGGCTCGTCGCCCCTCGAGGGGTGCCGGGCACTTCTCGCGGGCACTTCTTCCGCCCGGGCCAACCGTCGGCCCGCCGGCCACTATGACCTCACGACCGCTGGCGGGGAGGCGTGGAGCCGCGGGCCCTGACCGCCTTGACCCCCGTCCGGCTCACTCAATCGTGCGCAGGTAAGCCAGCAGGTCGGCGACCTCGGCGGGCGTCAGGTGGCTGCCGCCGCCGTGGGAGTCGAAGATGCGTTCTCCGGTGGCGAAGCGGCCGCCGAAGTTGAAGCCGGTCTCGCCTTGGCCGAGGGCTGCGTGGCCGGGGGGCAGGAAGGTCTCGGCGACCGTGCGCGCGCGTCCGTCGTGCAGGAAGCGGGCGGGACGATCCCACAGCCCGCGCAGTGAGGGCGTGTCGAAGACGCCGGCCGTGGCGGCGCCGAAGTCGCGCGCGATCTCGGCGGGGATCTGCGGGTTGGGCTCGTCGCCCGGCCGCGTGGCGATCACCTGGGCGAACTGCTCGTTCGTGGTGAAGCCACCCTCGACCGGGTGACAGGCGTCGCAGGCGGCCTGGAGCGACCGGAAGATCACCTGGCCGCGCACCGCCTCGGGGCTGTCGTCGGGGAAAGGGTTGGGCAGCAGGCGGGGCTCGTGCACCAGGAAGGCGCCGACCTTGCCCACCATCTCCTCGAAGCCGACCGCGCGCCCGAAGACCTGTTGGCTGGTCTGGCCGAAGAACACGTCTCGGGCGGCCGCGCCCCGCGCGTAGGTGTTCGCCGGATCGGCGTCGAAGTCGACGCGCGGCGCCAGATCCTCCATCTCGAGGTTGAAGCCGTTGGCGTCCTGGGTGCCCTCGAGCAGCAGGGGCAGCGTGCGCCCCAGGTTGCGGGCCTGTGGCACCTGGCGCGAGTGGCCCGGCGGGACGGTGGCCACCGACCAGGCCTTGCCATCGGTCAGTCCGTTGGGGTGGCAGTGGCCGCAGGAGCCATCGCCGTCGGCCGAGAAGTAGGACGTGAAGAAGAAGAGCTCGCCGACCTCCTCGTCGGTGGCCGGGAAACGCTCGCCGCTCCCCAGGCTGACCCGGCGCGTCCCGCCCCCCGGTGCCATCAGCGACACATCGTCGGACAACCGGTTGGCCACCACCACCGTCCCCGCGGGCGTCACCGCCAGCCCATGCGCGGCCAGGCCGCCGGTCGCGAACGTCGGGCCCGCGCTCAAGCCGGCGCCGTCCCAGGTCGCAGGCTCGCCGGGCAGCGTGAAGGTCTGCACCTCGCCCGAGGCCGAGAAGCTCAGGTACACGGTCTGTCCACCCACGGCCAGCGCCCGCGGGAAGCTGCCCGCGACCACCATCCTGGCCGGCTCGATGGCCCCCACCGCGTCGACGTGGCTCGCCTCGGCGGTGTCCGAGGTGAAGCGCTGCAGCACCTTCAGCGTGCTGGTCTCGAGCACCACCAGATCGTTCTGGATGTCGGCGAAGCGCACCGCCGCGGTGGCGTCGCAGCGGACGTTGTCGCCCTGTACGGCGCGCAGCGCGACGCACTCGGGGCTGCCCTCCTGCGGGTGGCCGCTGCCCTCGCCGAGCGTGGCCACCAGGGCGGCGCGCCCCAGGCAGCGCACGTCGTTGGGCGGCGCGTTCAGGTCGACGAAGGTCAGCGTGTCGGTCTCCAGATCGAGTCGGGCGATGCCCAGCTCGCCGGTGACCGCGATGAGCAGGGTGCGGCCGTCGGGGCACAGATCGAGGGCGCCGGGGTTGCTGCCGATGGGAACGAACCGCCCGCCCTCGGTCGCCGCGATGGTCAAGCCATCGGCCGCCTCGGTCACCGGCAGCTGCCACACGCCGTCATGCTGCCGGTCGCTGGCCACCAGGAAGCGGCCGGCGGGATCGAAGGCCAGATCCTCGAGGTAGAAGCTGACGCGCGCGCGGCCCACGACCACGTCGCGGGTGGTGTCGATGACCGTCAGGGTGCGCGCGTAGCTCTGCGCCACCACCAGCCACCGCCCTCCGGGGTGCAGCGCCAACGCGACCGGGTGGGGGCCGACCTGGATGCGGGTCCGCACCGTGCCGGCAGCCACGTCGATGGCTGCCACGACGCTCCCCGGCTCGGCCTCGGACCCGGTGAGCGCGACGTAGGCCGTGGCCCCCGCCAGGTCGAGCGCCACCGCGGTCGGGTGCTCGCGCCGCGGCTGGGGCGGCGCGTCGGCCAGCGGCTCGACCACCGGGCAGAGCACCTCGGCGCGCCGGCCGCACGCGGCCACAGGGATCTCGACCTTGTCGGCGTCACAGCCCACGACCACCAGCAGCCCGAGCCAAGGCCACTTGAGTCTCATCGCTCGGCTCCTCGGAAGGTCGCGCCGGCGTCGATCCACTCGATGAACGCCAGCGTGTCCGCCTCGCTCAGCGGGGGCACCGCGGCGCCCGGTGGCGGGCACGGACGGTCCAGCGCCCGCGGCGCCTCGAGGTCGCGGCCCACGATCTTCTCGATGAGGAAGCTGCGCGCGGCGCGGGCCTCGCGCTCGTCGACGTAGCGCTTGCCGCCCCCCGAGCCTTCGCCCAGCGCCAGCAGGCTCTCGTAGGCGTCGCTGTAGATCGCGGTCGGGGCGCCCGTGAGCGACAGATCCCCGGCCGGCGCGGCGCCCGCGTGACAGCCCGCCACCGCGCAGGAGCGGTCCAGGATCGGCTGCAGATCCGTCACGAAGTCGAGCCGGTGCGCGCCCCCGTCGAGGCCCACGCGGACCGGCGCCTTGGGCCGAAAGGGATCGGCGTCCTCGTGCGTGCTGTAGCTGACCGAGGCCCCGGTGACTGCGTCGGGCAGGGGGGCGAAGGCCGCCTCGGGCCGGCCGTCGAGCGTGCCGTGGCAGCCCGCGCAGCGCTGGTCGTAGACCGCCATGTGGGTCGAGTGGAAGAGCACCTCGCCGGGGTTGGCGAAGATCCATCGCTCGTGCTGCGCGCCGACGGCCATCTGGTGCGCGTCGAGCGCCTGGAACTTCACCGGCGTGTTGGCGGGGATCTCGATGTAGAAGGAGCCGTCGGGCCCCAGGGGCACCGTCCCCAGCGCGCGCGCGGGTTGGTGGACGCCGTTGCTCACCCGCGTCGAGGCGACGTCGCCGTTGCGCACTTGCCCCGGATCGACCGGCGCCAGATCGTCCTCGCCCATCTTCTCGGCGGCCAGCACCCGCACGAAGCGCAGGTCGTCGCGCAGCACCTTCGCGCGCGGCTCGAGCGTCTCGATGAGCGCCTGCAGCAGCGGCAGGTTGAACATGTTGATGTAGCCGGTGGGCGACTCGAAGTCCTCGTGCGGGTGCGCGCTGACCGGCTCGGGGGCGCGCGCGACCACCGGCACCGCCTGGACGTCGGCCAGGCCCGGGGCGTCGACCAACGAGAGGCGGTCGCGGACGACGGTGCGCCCGTCCTCGCCGCCCGGGCCCAAGGCCAGGATCTCGAGGCCGAAGTCCCAGTCGCCCTCGGCGCGCGCCGCCAGCAGCCGCCCGTCGGGCAGCGGGAAGGCGTCGCGGAACGAGCCATCCTCGGGGGCGGTGAGGTAGGTCAGCGTGTGGGCGAAGCGCGGCACCGCGGCCTGCGGCACCCGCGCTTCGTCGGGGATGTCGGGGCCGAAGTTCCGGTCGATGGCCGCCAGCCGGCCCGCGCTGCCTTGCGCGTCCGCCGAGACCATCGTGACCACGTGCAGACCGAAGGGCGTGTCCTGGATGCCCAGCAGCATCTCGCCGTCCCGCTGGGTGCCGAAGTGGACGTGATACTCCAGGTGCAGATCGGGCGGGAACCGGAACACCGGCGCGTTGAAACGCTCGCCCGCCCAGCGGGTCGAGGTGAAGGCCAACTCGCCCGCCACGCCGCCGTGCCGAAAGAACGCCGGGCGCACCTCCTGGTTGGGCCCATAGGTGCGGCGGACGATGTCGCCCGACTCGAGATCGAGCGCGTAGAGATCGGTGTTGCGCAGGAGCCCCCGCTCGCCCATCTCGCCGGAGCGGGTCGACACGAAGTAGAGGCGGCCGTCGGGGCCAAAGGTCGGCTGCCCGTTGAAGGGCACGAAGCCGCCCCGCGGCGCGTCGAAGGTGAGTTGGACGGCCGTGCCTCCCCCGACGTCCATCACGTACAGGTTCATCGCGTCGTCGGGGCCGCGCCGCATGGCGAAGGCGACCCGCTGCCCGTCGTAGCTGATGGCGGGGTCGCGCACGTCCGCGGGCCCGTCGTGCAGATCGGCGGTGAGGTTCACCACCGATCCCTCGGGGGTGGGCGGCGAGAGGAGGAAGAGGTCGCTGCCCCACCAGGGCCGCTCGGGCTCGAAGGGCGGCCGCGGCTCGGCCGGGCCGCGCGCGAAGATCACGCCGGTCACCGTGGGCGGCGTCTCGAAGACCGCGTCCCGCTCGGCTTCGATCCAGGCCAGGATCGGCGGCAGATCGACGTCGCCGAGGAAGCCGTCGTTACCCCCCTTGTGCAGCAGCCCGCCCGCGCTCAGCGGCCGCCCCTTGAGCACCAGCCGGCTCAGCGTCGCCGGGCCTTCGAGGTGGAGAAAACGCTTGGCGTTCGCGTAGTTGGCCCGCAGTTCGGCGGCCGGCAGGACGCCGGCGATGCCGGGCCGCTGCCGAAGCGTCGAGAGCAGCGCGTCGGGGCCGTGACAGTTGGACGTGGCGCAGCGCCGACGCGCGAGCACCGGGAACACCTCGTCCGCGTATCGGCGCTCCAGCGGTGTCAGCTCGGCGGGATCGAGGCCCTCGCCGCCCTCGGGCTCGAGCGCGATCCAGTCGGCGAGGGCGCGGTAGTCGGGATCGTCCTCGCGGTCGAAGGGGGCTCCGCCGACGTGGACGCCGCCGCCCAGCGAGCGCGTCAGGTTCTTGCGCAGCAGCGACGAGAAGTTAGGCGGATCGTAGGGGTCGACGAAGATCAGGGCGCTGGCATAGGCGGCGTCAACGCGCGCCTCGCCGGTGATGCGTCCCTCGGCGTCGATGGGCAGGCCCAGGTACCGATCGCCAAAGACGGAGTGGTCGACGCCCTCGGGCACGCCGTGGCAGGAGGGCTGCGCGCACCGCGCCTCGAGCACCGGGACCACGCGCGCCGCGAACACCGCCCGGCGGTCGGCCTCACCGGCGTCCGACCCGGCGCACCCCGCGAGGGCGAGCGCCACGATCGCCCAGGTTCTCATGGGGCGCTCGACGCGTCGCGGATCCAGGCGAGGATGGTCTGGTAGCTCGCGTCGCCCTGGCTCCAGGCCTTGCCGCCGGCGTGGCCGTAGGCGCTCCCGACGCGCGGAACGGCCAAGAGGCGGCTCTCCTCGGCCTGGCCGGGATCGAGGTTGACCATCCGCGGCGAGCTCAGGCTGCGCAGCACGCGCTCGGCGATCGCGTCGTCCTGGGCCGCGGCCGGGTCGAAGTAGAACCCGCCGGCCCGCGCCTGATGACAGCCGGCGCCCGACGCGCAGCCGCCCCCGGCCGACGCGAGCACCGGCACTACGCGGACACGAAAGGCCTCCGCGTCGAGCGCGTCGTAGGCGTCGCCTTGCGGATCCTCGACCGGCGCCTCGATGCCCTCGCCCGCGCCCACCGGCGCCCCGCCGACGTCGCCGAGCTTGACGGTGACGTAGCCGGCCGCGTCGCCGCCGTCGCGATCATGCACCTTCAGGTAGAAGCCGCCCTCGCCGTCGCCGGCCCACAGCGTCTTGACCAGCACCAGGTTCGCCCCCGGCTTCAGCGTCAAACCCACCGTCGTCTCGAGGCCGCCGGGATCGGCGGCGCCGTCGGCGCGGTCGTCCAGCACCACCTGCCCGCCGAGCCAGGCGCGGGCGAAGCCGTCGGCGCCCAGCGAGAGGTCGACCGTGCGCTCGCCGCCGCTCTCGTTCACCAGCCAGGCCGCCGCGTAGTAGACGCCCCCGCCGCCGGTGGCCACGCGGTCGCCGTCGCCCGCCAGCCGTGCCTCCCAGGTCGACGCGCCGACCGCCTCGCCCCAAGCGGGGCGCGGATCCGCCTCGTCGAGGTAGGGACGCGCCAGCCCGTCGCCGTCCGGCGCGAAGGGACCCACCACCAGCCAGTCGCGGATGAAGCCATCCGCCGAGGGATGCATCCCGTCGATCCAGCGCCAGACCCGTTGGAAGGCTTCACCGTCGCGATGCCAGTTGTCGCCGCCGGTGTGATGGACGCCCCCCTCGTCGGTCGCGAGGGGCTGGAGCAATAGCGGGCTGCGCGCGGGATCGGACAGGCTGACCAGGTTCGACGCCTGTCGGAAGTTGTAGGCGCGCGCCCCCGGGGTCTCGGCCGCCGGCACCAGGCCGAAGCGGCTACGGTTGGCCGGGCCGCGGGCGGTGTCGTAGGTGCCATGGCAGCCGGTGTCGGCGCAGGTGAGCGCCTGCCCGGCGCCGCCGGCCGCGGCGGGATCGTCGAAGAGCGGGTTGACGCGCTGGGCGAAGTAGACCGGATCGAGGCGCGTGTAGCCTCGGGCGGCGTAGATCCACTCCACGATGGCCGCGCGGCCCGGCTCGTCGGGGCTCAACACCACGCGGTGGCCCTCCGCGCCCGCGGCCAGGCCGAGGAGCCGGCTCGACTCGGGCCGCTCCACGTCGGCGAGGGCCGTCAAGGCGTGGAAGTCGCTGGCCATCTCCGGGCTGCCGGGGGCCGGATCCGCGAAGAGGAAGAGCGCCCCGCGGCTCGCGCGATCCTCGGCGCCGTGGCAGGAGCGATCGGCGCAGTTGTGGGCGCTCTGAGCGCGCAGCAGCACCGGGGCCACGACCTGCTGGAAGCGTACATAGTCGAAGCGCGACGCGGGTGGGGGAGGGGCGAAGCCGCCCTGCGGTTCGCCGACCGCTGCGATCCAGGCGGCGAGGGCCACGTAGCGGGCGTCGGACTCGCCGGCGAAGATCGCGCCACCGGTGTGATCGGGGCTCAGCGGCTTGAGCACGAGCGTGCTGGCGGCCACGTTCCGCGGGAAGGCGAAGCGTTGCACCATGAAGAAGTTGCGCTCGATGGCGCAGCCGGTTGGATCGGCCGAAGCTTCGAGATCGAGTCGACCAGCGCCGGATCCCAGGTGACAGCCCGCGCTCGCGCAGTCGGCGTCGAGCGTCGGCTGCACGCTCCCGGCGAACGCGTCGAAGTCGTAGCGGCTGCTGCGCACGTCGGGGATGGCCCCGCAGCGTCCCGCGGGCGCCGCGGCCTCGGGCTGCTCGGGATCGGCGGTCACCACCTCGGCCGCGCGCCCGTCCGCCGCCGCCTGGGCCGCGTCGTCGATCCAGGCGAGGAACGCCAGGTAGCGGGCATCCTCGCGGCTGGGGAAGACCGCCCCCGCGCCGTGGCTCGACTCGTTGAGCGCCTCGAGCAGCAGCAGGCTGAAGGGCGGATCGTCGAGGTTGGTGAAGTCGCGCACGCGCAGGAAGTTCTGGTAGTGGAGCGCGGCGCTGGTGGGCTCGGGGTGCAGCGCCAGGGCCCCGCCGGGGGCCTGCTCGTAGCCACCGTGGCATGACGTCTGTGCGCAGGATCGCTGAAGCTGCGGCCAGATCTCGGCCTGGTAGCGGGCGAAGTCGAAGGGATAGCTGTCCACCGAGTCCCCGGGCTGGGGGACGCCGGGGCGCGCGGGGGGAGAGATCACCGGGCCCTGGTCGGCGGGTGGTGTGGGGGTGCCTGCGCCCAAATCGATCGCGTCCTCGCTGCACCCCAGGGCGGGGATGCCGAGGGCCAGGGCGAGGATGGCCTGCGCCAGCGCCCGGCGCCTCATCGCCGCCACCTCCGCAGCCCCAGCCTCGAGGGCATCATCAGCAGCACCAGCAGCAGCGGCAGCAGGTTCGCCGGGGCGCCGGGGACGGTCGAGCAGCCCTCGGCCGCCGACATCGCGGGCCCGGGCTCACCGTC